>JAQGHH010000484.1 GCA_028288945.1 Phycisphaerales bacterium | reverse complement strand
GGGGCAGTGGATGGCCGAACGAATTGGGGACTCGCGTGTAATAGTGTTGGCGGACAGTTCTGTGGGTTGTGTTTTGACACTTTAAAGAGGAGTTTGTCGCCGAATTTTCCGGCAAAACCGGAGGGGTCGGCGACCGCATTGAAACCATGAGCCTTGTCGCATCCCCAATCGCCGTCTCTTCCACCCGTAAATGGGCCAAACGATTCATCGTGCCGGCGGTCGCGCTGGCGGGCGTCGGGGCGTACTTTACGTTTTTGCGGCCGGCGCGGCCCGGGCCGGCAGCGGCGGCGGGGAAATTCCTCACCGTGCAGCCGGTGGACCTGGACGTGAAGGTGAAGAAGGACGGCGAACTCCAGGCGGTGAACAACATCGACATCGTCTGCATGGTCGAGGGCCTCAACACGCTCGTGCAGATCGTCAAGGAAGGGTCGTTCGTCAAGAAGGGGGAGGTGATCGTCCAGATCGATTCCTCGCTCATCCGCCAGAAAATCGACGACACGTCGATCGACCTGCAAAGGGCGCAGGCCGACGTCGAAACGTCCAGGCAGTTAAGGGAGATCCAGGACAGCCAGAACGACGCGAACCTCAAGGCGGCGGCGGTGAGCCTGGAGCTGGCCAAGATCGCGCAGAAGCAGTACATCGACGGCCTTTACCCGCAGCAGCTCGCCGACGACACCACCGCCGTCAAGATGGCCGACATCACGCTCAAGAACAAGAAGGAAGACCTGGCGCAGACGCGCGGCTTGTTCGCCAAGGGGTTCGTCACCGCCGCCGACGTGAAACAGGCGGAGCTCGCCGTTACTACGTGCGAAAACGATTTGAGCAAGGCGAAGACGGCGCTGGAGGTGTTGACGCGCTACTCGCACGAGATGGATCTTCGCGGCAAGGAGAGCTACGCCGTGCAGTGCGAACAGGCGCTGGGGCGGACGAAAAAAGAAAATGCAATCAATCTGCGCCAGAAGCAGGTGGACCTGGACACGAAGGAAGAGGCGCTGCGCGTCGTAACGCGGAAGTTCGCGCACTTGAAAGAGCAGCTCGCGGCATGCACGATCGCGGCCCCGGCGGACGGGCTGGTGGTCTACGCCTCCACGCCCAGCGGGTCGGGCCAGCCTCTGGAGCAAGGGGCACAGGTGCGCGAGCGTCAGGCGCTGCTAAGGCTGCCGGACACGTCGGCGATGAAGGCCGTGCTGCGGGTGAACGAGTCGCAGGTCACGCATTTACGTGCCGGGCTGCGCGCGGTGGTGTCGATTACGGGGGTGGCGGAGCCCGTCGGCGCGACGCTGGAGAAGATCAGCCCGGTCGCCGACAGCAGCCAGCGGTGGTGGAACCCCGACCTGCGGGAATACCCGGTGGAACTGACGCTGGACAACACGCCCGCGAACCTTAAGCCGGGCATCAGCGTGAAGGGGGAAGTGTACGTGGATCGTTTGAGCGACGTGGTCGCGGTACCGCTGGCGGCGCTGTACACGGAAAAGTCCAACAGCTACGTCTTCATCCGTAACGGCGAAGATATCAAGCCCGCCGCCGTTAAGGTGGGGGAAACCAACGAGACGCTCGCGCAGCTCCTGGAAGGCCTCGCCGCCGGCGATCAAGTGCTACTGCTTGAGGCCGGCCAGGGCCGCGATTTGCTGGACAAGGCGGGAATTCACATCGAGGCCCCCAGCGATCGCAAGCGGCGCGCCGACGAGAAGCGCCCGGGCATCGCAACTGCGACAAAAGAGCCGGTTCGCACGGCGAGCGTGGAACATTAATCACCGTTAACGCTTCCCCTTTGTTGCGATCAACCAACAGCCAGTAGCCATGGCAATTGTCCTCACTTGGGCGACCTGCGCCTTCCCGCAAAGGTTTTCGCGGGGACTACCCACCTTCAATTGACGAAATAGCCGATATTCTCCTCGCACTTTAACGCCGCGCGAGTATTCTGATGCCAAATCTTTCGGGGCCGGTGCTTCCGGTTCTGGCAGGGTGGGTATATTGCCCGCCGGATGTGGGGGGCCGTTTATTCGTTTTAGTTTGACTGTGCGCTGCGGACTGCTTTTTGCGGTGGTGCGCAGGCCCCTGTTGGGAAGGTGTTCTTTGGCGTTCCGATTCAAACGAGCAAGCCGATTGCCCGCGCCGCGGAAACCCTCGGCTTCGCGAACGTGGGCCGTGGAGCGGTGTGAGCCGCGGATCTTGCTGACCGCCTGGTACGTTTCAACCACCGGTTCGGACGGAAATTCGGGCACGCTGGCCGCCCCCCTGGCCACGATCCAGCACGCCGCTGACCTCGCCCGCGCGGGCGATACGGTCTTCATCCGCGGGGGCGTCTACCACGAAACCGTCACTCCCGCGCGGTCGGGCGCGGCGGGTGCTCCCATCACCTTCACGTCCTATAACAATGAAGGCGTCAAGATTGACGGCGCTGATCCCGTCACCGGCTGGTCCAATTACGCCGGCTCGATCTACTCCGCGGCCCAGCCCTGGGATTTGGGCGTCGGGTTCAATCAGGTGTTCGTGGACGGGCAGATGGTCAATGAGGCGCGGTGGCCTAACACGTCGCTCGACGTCTCCCATCCCGTCTGGACCTGGGATTCATCCGCCACGGCCGTCATCTCGAGCACCGGGCTTTCGACCGCGACGTTCAAAGTGCCCGGGCTCAATGACCCGGCGGGCACCTGGGTCGGGGCGGTGTTGCACTTTTCCGCGGGCGCTAACTGGGTCGCGCAGACGGCTGCCGTTACCGCATCCTCCCCCGGCTCGCTCACCGTCTCCTACTCGCAGCTTACGAGCTACGAAGTGCCGCGCAGCGGCGACCGCATCTATCTCACGGGCAAGTTCAAGAACCTCGACGCGGCGGGGGAATGGTACCGCGACCCGACCTCCGGCAGCCTTTATCTTTGGACGCCCGCGGGCGACAACCCCGCCTCCCATACCATCGAAGCCAAGGCCCGCCAGTACGCCTTCAACCTGAGCGGCCGCTCCAACATCGTCGTGCAGGGCCTGGCGATCTTCGCCAGCACGATCAACACGGACGCCAACTCCAGCGGCATCCTCCTCGATCATCTCAGCGCGCAGTACGTTTCGCACGACACCGGAACCTCCACCGACAACCTAAACCCGTGGGGCGCCGCCTACCATCCGCACACGACCGGCATCATCCTCAACGGAACGCACAACACGCTGCAATACAGCACGATCGCCTTCAGCTCGGGCGACGGGGTCTTCCTCGGCGGCGCGGCCAACACCGTGCAGGATTGCGTCATCCACGACGTCGCCTACGAGGGCGGCGACGAGGCGGGCGTCACCACGCTCGGCTCGGGCGAAAACGTCCTTTACAACACCGTCTACAACGCCGGCCGCTCGGGCATCGTCATCCGCAACACGACCGCTTCGAACATCCTCCACAACGTCGTTCACGACGTCGGTCAGCAGATGACCGACCTGGGGGCGATCTACACCTGGGGCACCGAGGGGCTGGGGACCGAGATCGCCTACAACGTCTGCTACAACGTCCGCACGGGCGGCTTCGGCGGGGCGGGCGTGTACCTCGACAACTCCTCGCAGCATTACATCGTCGATCACAACGTCACGTGGAACGTGGACTTCGGCCTGAAAATGAACCCGCCGTGCTGGAACGACACGATCCTCAACAACACGTTCATGGGCGTCACGTACGGCCTGCAAAGCAGCGGGAACCAGGAGATGACCGGGTCGGTGTTTTTCAACAACATCTTCAGCAGCGGCGTCATGTTCGGCCCCGGCGCGGTGCAGACGAACAACCTGTTCTCCAACGTCGATCCGCTTTTCGTCAACCCCTCGACGCACACGTTCCAGTTGCAGGCGACTTCACCCGCGATCAACAAGGGCCGCGTGCTGGCGCGTTACACGAACGGTTACCTGGGTTCCGCGCCGGACATCGGTGCGTACGAGTACGGCGTGACCGCGTTCACCGCCGGCGCGCCGCCCTTGCCGCCGCCCGTGGTCTCCGCGCCGCCCCCCGGCGCTACGAAGCGCAATCTGCGCGTGCCGATCAATCCGCAGTCCAAGGACATCGGCGGGCTGACCCCGTTCGCCGGCCCCGGCATCCGCTTTACGAACCAGTCGAGCTGGGCCGGCTACCGCAATGTCGATTTCGGCACGAGCATCCGCCACATCACGGCGACATTCTCGCACCTGGGCAGCGCGGTCCAGACGATGCAACTCCGGCGGGATTCCTCGACCGGCCGTGCCATCGCCAACCTCCTCATCCCCGCCGCGACGAGTGCGTCCTCGACCGCGACGGTCACCGCCAATTTCTCCGGCCTCACTGGGGTTCACGGGATCTACCTCGTCCTGACCGACTTTCACGGCGGCGTGGAACTGGACTCGTTCGTCTTCGCGTAAGCCGGGCGGGCACTTCGAGCTTCATCGATCGTTTGTCAAAGCCAATCGATGTATTGCGAAATCGCATTCCAAGTGAATCTGTAGGTTCCTGTGGCTGGCCCTGGCGATATACTCCCGGATATGTCGCAAATGGGAGAGGACGTGAAAGTGCATTCTGTCGCGAGGAAGCGGTCACGCATTGAAATTTTGGAAAATCGCGTGCTGCTTTCGAGCAGTTGGTTTGTCGCGAAGGTGGGGGGGTCGGATGCCAATCCGGGCACGCTCGCCCAGCCCTTCGCCACCATCCAGCACGCCGCGAACGTCGCGCACGCGGGGGACGTCGTCAATATTCGTGCCGGCGTCTATCGCGAAACCGTCACCCCGCCCAATTCCGGAACCTCCGCCGCCCCCATCACCTTCAGGGCCTACAACGGCGAATCCGTCACCCTCGACGGCGGCAATGTGGTCTCGGGCTGGGCCAACGTGGGCGGCGCGACATATGCCGCGGCGCAGCCCTGGGACCTGGGCGACGGCAACAACCAGGTCTTCTTCGAAGGCCAGATGCTTACCGAGGCCCGCTGGCCCAACTCCAGCCTCGACCCGCTGCATTTCAGCTTCGCCCGTGCCGACAACATCACCGCCAGCGTCAATCCGAACGGCCTCTCCACCGCCACCATCACGCAGTCGGGCCTGAACAATGACGCCCCGGGCGCGTGGGTCGGCGCGACGGTCCACATCTCGCCCCGCCAAGGCTGGGTGTGGCAGACGGGCACCGTGATCGCCTCCTCGCCCGGAAGCATCACCTACTCGTATCAGCAGCTCACGCAGTACGAAGTGCCCAAGGCGGGCGATCACTTCTACCTCTCGGGGAAATTCAGCGCGCTCGATGCGCCCGGCGAATTCTACCGCGACCCGACGAGCGGAAAGCTCTACCTCTGGACGCCCGCGAGCGACAGCCCGGCCGCCCACACCATCGACGTCAAAGCCCGCAACTACGCATTCGATCTCAGCGGCCGTTCATACGTCAACGTCCAAGGCGTCCGGCTATTCGCCTGCACGATCAACACCAGTGCTACGTCCACCCACGACACGATTTCAGGGATAACCGCGTCGTTCCTCTCCCACCGGATGGACAACCCCAACCCGTGGAATTCCAAATACGCGCCGCAGTCCACCGGCATCATCCTCAACGGCACGAACAATCTGCTCACCAACAGCTACATCGGCTACAGCTCCGGCGACGGCGTGTTCCTGGGCGGGTCGAACAATGCGGCTACCAACTGCGTCATCGTCGAGACCAATTATGCCGCGGGCGATGAAGCAGCCGTCAGCATCCTGGGCTCGTCCGACACCGTTTCGCACTCCAACATTTATGACACCGGCCGCTCGGGCGTGAACTTTTACGCCGCCCCCGGCACGAAAATTCTCTACAACAACATCCACGACATCGGCCTGCTCACGAGCGACGCCGGGGGGACGTACTGCTGGGAGACGGACGGCGCGGGCTCCGAGATCGCCTACAACGTCATCTATAACGCCCGCGCCAGCGCCAGCACTTCCGGGGTCGGGTTCGGGAACACCGGCATTTTCATCGACAACAACAGCCGCAACTTCCTCGTCCACCACAACGTGGTGTACAACGCCGACTCGGCGATGAAGATGAACCTCGCCGCCGCCAATAATCGCATCTACAACAACACGCTGGTCGGCTCCCCGAACGCGCTGATGATCGGTTCGAACGCGAAGATGACCGGCACGGTCTTTTACAACAACATCTTCTCGGGCAACGCCTATTTCGCGACCGGCGCGACGCAGAATCACAACGTCTTTTCCGCCTCCGCCGCCAGGTTCGCGGACCCCGCGAACTTCAACTACCAGCTTTCGCCCGGCTCAGCCGCGATCGACACCGGCGTCGTCCTCTCTCCGTACACCAACGGCTACGTAGGCGCCGCCCCCGACATCGGCGCCTACGAATACGGCGCGCCGACCTTCCAGGCCGGCTACCCCGTCCCCACCCGCAACGCGCGCAGTACGATGGAGGCCGAAAGCCTCGACGCCGGCAAGGGCGTCGCGCTGCAATCCCCCGGCCTGGGGCAATTGGACAACGGAGACTGGGCCAAATACGCAAACGTGAACTTCGGCACCGGCATCACCACATTCACCGCCAATTTAGCGGTGCTCGACAAGTACGCCGGCAAGTTCATCGACATCCGCCTCGACAGCCCCGGCGGCAAATTGATCGGCACCCTCACCGCCGCCGGCACCGGCTCGTGGACGACCTTCAAACCCCAGCAAACCACCGTGAGCGGTGTAACCGGAATCCACGACCTCTATCTCGTCTTCCGCGGCGGGTACGGGGTGTGCAATTTGGACTGGTT
>JAQGHH010000481.1 GCA_028288945.1 Phycisphaerales bacterium | reverse complement strand
CCCCCGCCCGCCGGGGTTTTGATTGCGCCGATATGCGGTGATGGCGTTGAGTCCCCGAACTTCACAACCCCACGCTCGGCGACTGCACTCCCGCCGCTGTCAGGCTGGACTTTCCCAAGCCGCCCTGCGATTTGGGAACGTAGCTCGGGACGCGGGTTTTCTCGAAGAAGCCCGCCGACGGCTTCATCGCTTCAGCAACCGCTTGCTCGATCGTCTGGCCCTGCTTCATTGATAGCATCGGCGGGGGCGAGGTGACGGAGCGGCGCTCCCAGAGCACCTTTCCGCCGGCGGTTTCCAGGGCCAGGCGGAGCTTGGTCGTCGCGACGCTGATCTTCTGATTCCCGCCGAAGCCGGCGCCGAAGGCGTGGTACTGCATTTCCACCGTCTCGCCGGGCTCGGAACGGGCGACCAATTTGACTGCTGAGTTGGGGGCGACCGTGATCCCGGCCTGCTTGAGGCGCGCGGTGAGGGAGTCGATCACCTGTTGCTGCACTTCCCCGGCCACGGTCACTTCAAGGCCCACCGTTGCGCCGGGCTTGATGATCATTTCCTGATCCAGGTTGATCGCGAGCGCGGCCCGGCGGGCCGCCTCGTGCGGGAGCGCGGCGGAGACCAGCGCGGGCTTGCCCCCCCTGGCCGCGGGGGGGGCGGCGTACCAGTAGCGGCCGGCGAACGCGGCGCACGCGTTCCCCTGCCCGCCCGGGGCGGCGGGGTTTTCATAGACCCACGCGACCATTTTCTTGTCGAGCGCCACGAGGGATTGGCCGTCGAGCAGGACAAATCCTTCGCCGGCCCACGCCACGGACTGCCCCATTACGCCGACGGGCGACAGGTCATGCAATTTCTTGCCGGTGGCGAGATCCCAGACGAAAAGAAGGTCCTGCCCTGTCGCGGCAAGCTGCGTGCCGTCAGGTTTGAACGCGAGCTTCAGGCCCCACGTGCCGTCCGTGCCCAGCCGGCCCAGCGTCTTGCCGGTTAACGCCTCGGCGATGAGGATTTCATTTCCCTTGATGGCGACGGCGACGTATTTCCCGTTCCCGCTCAGCACCGGCTTCACCATCGCCTCGGCCTGCGCCGACCAGACGGCCTTGGCCTTGCGCCATTCCCACAGGCTGATGGACCCTTCACTGCTCATCGCGAGAACGTGGTCAACGTCGACGAACCGCGCCCACGAAATATCGCGGTTGTTGGGCGGACGGTTATCGAACGGCACGAAGCTCGCGCCCGGCGTGGCCTCGCCTGCGGCGTCGATCTGCCACACGTCCAGCCGCGCGCTGACGCCGAAGCCAAAACCACTGGAGTGATCGAGCAGGAGTTTGCCGTCCGGGCTGATGTCGAGCGGTTCGACGTCCCCCGGAATTTCGGCGGTGTTGAGCGACTTCCCCGCCGACACGTCCACCCGCTCGACGCGCACGTGCTTGGGCTTGCCCGGGGCCGCGTCGGTATGCACCGCCGCGGCGATCGCGGCGTCGGGCGATGAAAAGAAGATCGCCGTCACGTGATCGAAAAATTCCCCCGTCCCGCCCTGCAGCGCCACCGGATTGACGACGATCGGCTTGGCCGGCTTGGTCTGCGCATCGGGTGCGAGCTGGAACGCGTCCACGTCGCCCCCGCCAAAGACGACGTCGCGGACCGCCGCACGGTCGGTGGCGGTGAGCGGGGTCTTGGCGGATTCCAGGGCGGGTGCGCCGCCGGGGGCGTCGGGCGCGGGTCCGGGCTTTTCGGTCGGCGGATCGCTCGCCCTGCCCTTATTCACCGTCGGGTTGGGCTTCGCGTAGCCGATCGGATCGTCGTTCGACCCGACCTTGCGGATCCGCCAGGGCTCGACCCATTCCTCGAACGGCCCGTTCTCGTAGTTGATGAGATACCAGTCGCCGCGATTGTTGACGACGGTCGCCTTGCGGTATTGCCCTCCCCATTTCACCTCGACCGCCGTGCGAGGATTCCAAACGGGAAGCGGCTTGGGCGCGGCCGGCTTTGCCGCCGGGGCGGCGGGCTGCACGGCGGGCGCACCCGGCTGCGGCGCGGGAGCGCCGGGTTGCGGGGCCGGTACGGCGGGCGTGCCGGGCGCGCGCATGCGGTCGGTGGTCACCCATTCATCCGTCGCCGCTTCCGCGCCGTCGTAGTGGATGAGGAATTTGCGCCCTTCGTGCCTGACGACCGTCGCCGCCGACCACGAATCGCCCTCGCGGACTTCGATCTTCTGTCCTTCGGAGAATCCCGCCGCCGGCTTGGCCTCCGGTGCGGCCCAGGTGGTCGCCGCGAGCAAAGCCGCGAGCAGTGCCATCGGTACTGCCCGAACATTGCGATGGACCGCGAACGAATGACCCGCCGGCAGATTGCGATCGGCTGACATCATGGCCCCAACCTCCGAAATGGTATGAAAGTGCGGGGGTATAATACCGTCTGGCATATCAAGGCCGAATACCGATCCCGCCGATCTGCGGCGGCAGCTTTTTACGATTTTCTGTCCGTCTGATATGCTGCGTGCGTTGTCAGTTTCGCAAGTCATTCAAAGGGAGGTCCGATGCCATTCATGCGCGGTGATTCGGAAGCGTTCGAAGAGATCTTGTCGGAAGTGGACCCGGCGGATTTGCCGCCGGGCTTCGACGCAAAGAATGTCTCGGAAGATTTTGTGTACGAGCCGGCCAAGGCAAAATTCATCCCCGCGAAGCTCGATAAACCCGACCGCATCGTGCTCGACACGCTACGCGGTCTGGGCGCGACGCACTTCCGCGTCCGATACGACGGCGGGTACGACGAAGGGTTCGCCCACGCCGAATATCTCGCCTTCGGCGACAAGCAGCGCCCCGTGGAGGACGTAGCCGCGGAGCTGGCGAAATCGCCCATGGTCGAACAGGTTCGCAAAGCCGCGGAGCGGGAACGCTACAACCCCTACAAGGAGATCTCCGACGACCTCGTCGCGCGATACGCCCTCGATTCGCTCGCGCACACGTTCGCCTCAAAACTCCTCGGCGACGGGTACGGCACCGGCGAATACCAGCTCTACGGTGCATTCACCGCCGACCTGGTGAGCGGCGAAATCGTGGATGACCCAACCGCGCCGCAACCCGATGGGATGTAACGCCGTGGCCCACCCCTTCCACCACGCCCTGCGTTCCGTCAAGCTCTTCGGCGGCAAGCCGGAGGACTATCTCGCCATCCACCAATGGTTCGACGAATCCAAGGCCCACCTCCCCGACCTCCGCCACCGCGCCCTGCGGCACCACTCCGAAGGCATCTTCCTCTGTGAACGCCTCCACGGCGTCACCATCAAAAACGCCGACGGCAAAGAAGTCCCCACCCGCCTCGTCGGCGAGCAACACGTCAAAGACGACCTGGGATGGATCCCCACCGTCAAGGACTGGTTGGTCAATTTGAAGATCGAGCCGTGGATGGGCCGCACGACGTTCCGCCCGAGCCGCGACGGAGTGGAAGGGGAGGCGGCGGAGAATGATGGCTTAAAAACGATGGACTAGATGGTGCTATTCAGGGTCGAAAGTTGCGGCGACTACACGCTGCGGACGAACGTAATCCTGAACGGTAATTCGCCAGCGTTGTTCGAGGCCGTCGACGTTCATGACTACGGTTCCGGTTCCCGCGGGCAACGCGACCGGTGTGTCGAAAATCATTCGGCCCCCGCCCATTTGGGATACGGGATATAACTGGTCGTTCAGGTGCAAATTGATTCGCACCAGTGCAGAATACCCGATGGCGGCTTGCTGGAGAGTCATGGCGGGAATCCCTGAAGACATCAAGAGACGAGCTATAGCTTACGGACAGTCGCGCTCCATTTACGTTAATCTCGAGAAAGAGCTGGGCTCGGGAAAAGATGGTAGCGTCTTCTGGAGCCTGACGCCATCGGCAATCAAGGTCTTCGCGAGTCTCGATCC
>JAQGHH010000474.1 GCA_028288945.1 Phycisphaerales bacterium | reverse complement strand
TTCATTTTCTTGCCCTCGAAAAATCATTGACCTGATTCTGATCCCCCTTCGCTTCTGATCGGCCGTGCGTAAGATCGTCCCCGTGCCTGAATCGAACAAAATCCTCGTGAAAATGCTCGATCGGCTGTTCGCTTCAATGGTGAACGGTCCGAGTCTCAATTGCCGTCCGTATGCCAGCCGTCAGCGGCTGGACGTGGTGCAATTCTCGAAGCTTAACGATGTCGCGCCAGAGGAAGTTCTTCGCGCACTGCTCGGCCCCGCGCGCAAGGCCGTCGTCAAGGCGCGTGTCGCCATGCCCAAAGGCGGCGCTGCCGAGCGCAAGGCGCCGGTGAAGGAGAAGCTGGCCGTCGTGGATTCCTTCCACGCGGCCGACGAGCAGGGCGTGCCGTTTGTGGAGGAGATGGCGGTTGATGAAGCGCAGGCCGATGCGCTGCGCGGCGCGAAGCCCGCCGAGCGGGTTTGGCTCGAGCAGCAGGCGGTGCTCAACAAATTGCACACGATCGCGGAGGACGCGCGGACGTACGAGCAGGACACCGGCGTGAGCGTGCTGAACGTCGGGTTCCCGCTGCTGAGCCTTCCGCCGGGCGCGCTGGGCGCGGGCGCAGCCGCCGGCTCCCGGCGGGTGCTGGCTCCCGTCGCCTTCATCCCCGTCGCGGTGACGGTCAAGCGCGGCGCGACGCAGTCCGTCGAGCTGGCTTGCAAGGGTGAAGGCGTGGACCTCGTCATGCCGAACACCGCGCTGATTGCGTGGCTCGAACAGCAAGCGGGCAAACCGCCCGCCGAGCTGGATGGCGACGAGGAAGGCACGCACCCCTGGCGTGAAATCTGCGACATCGTCCGCGGCGTCTGCCGCACGCTGGACATCGACGTGCCGGAGGCCTTCGTGCCGCCGGTGGAGAGTCCGAAGCCAATGCCAAATCTCCAGGACGCGGACGGGAATCCAGTAGGTTCGGCTCCGCCGAACATCCCCGGTGTTAACACGGAGGAACGTTCGGCAGAGCCGAACCTACATGGATCCTCGGAAGCCCCTGCGCAATCTGGCAGTCGTGACACGACCGAATCACAACAGCACACCGGCATTCCGACCCCGTCTGTCCCGCGCGAGGCGAGCGAAAAATCCCCCGCCAAACCCGATCCCTTCGCCGACGTCCTCGCGGCGATCCAATTGCTCCCCGCCCCCAAGGCGGATGAAACCAGCGAATCCCCCGCAATCATCCTGTCGGCGGTGCTCGGCCTCTTCCCCATGTCCAACCAGGGTCTCCTCCGCGACATGCAGGCAATGATCGCCGGCGAAGGCCGCGGCGGGCCGGTCGAGAGCTTTATCCAACTGGGCGTCAGCCTCGATCATCCGCCAACGGTCACAACGCCGGAGCCCGCACCGACGCCCACAGATACCAAGCCCGTCGCCATGGCCGACGAGCGCTTCATCAGCGGCTCAGACCCTTGCCAGGGCCGCGCCGTGCGGCTGGCCCGGCAATGCAAGGGCCTGGTCGTCCACGGCCCGCCGGGCACGGGTAAGAGTCAGACCATCACCAACGTCATCGGCGACCACCTCGCCCGCGGCCAGCGCGTGCTGGTCGTCTGCGACAAGCGCACCGCCCTTGACGTCGTCTTCAACCGCCTGCGCCACATGGGCCTCGGCGGGCTGTGCGCGCTCGTCCACGACCCCCGGCGCGACCAGCGCGAGTTGTACAAAGCGATCCGCCAGCAACTCGACGAGCTCCCCGAAACCAAGAGTGATGAAAAGGCTGACACGAAACTGGCGAAGGCGGATGCCGAGCTGCAAGCGCTGCACGATGAGCTGACGGCGTACCGCGCCGCGCTCACCCACAGGGACGGTGAACATGGTCTCAACTTCCACGAGCTGGTGGGGCAGTGGCTGGCGCTGACGGACGTGGGCACGGACAGCTCTGGGATCGACGGCCCCGCACCGGACCTTTCGCCGACCGATCTCGAACGCTTGCAAGGCGTCAACCTTCAGCTTCTCGATGACCACGCGCCAGCCATCGATGACGTCCTGAAGCGCGCACAGACCGCCGCCTACGGCACCAACCCCTGGGTGCCCGCGGCGGGAATCGCGCTGGCGGACTTCATGGCGATGCCGATGGACAAAGTCCGGACATCTGCCGCCGCTTGCGCGGAAGCGGCGCGTGCGGCGGATGCGACATTGGACCTGGACATCCCGCCGTTCGCGCCGAACGTCGCTCTCGCGCAGCAAGGCGCGGCGCGGGCGACGCTGGCGGAACCGTTGCGGAAGCTGCTGGATACGACGGATGCGAGCGTCCTGGCCCGATGGGCCGGCGTAAGTGCGGACGAATTGCAGCGCGCCCGCCAAATGCTGGGCGAATCGGACGCATTTCTAAAGACGTTTCGTTCCGGACCTCTGGACGGGGAGCTGGCCGCAGCCGCGCGCGAGCGCGACGCGCAAGCACCGCCCAGTTCGCAGCAGTTGGCCGACCTGGCCGCGTACCAACACGTCGCGGGCAAGTGGTACGCGTTCCTGCCGCTCAAGGCCAAGGCTCGCGCCCTGCCGGTCCTCAACAGTTACGGGCTCACGCTCGGCGCTGACAATGCCGCGAGACTGCACAAGTTCCTCACCGGGCTGCGCGCGCGTCTGGCGCTGGCGGATGTGCTCGGGCGGCTGGCCGCGAAACGTGGCACGGGTTTCCAACCCGTGCAAGGTGCATCGCAGGTTGGAGAACCACAGGGTCCTCAATCCCCGAGCGTTGAGCACGGGTTGGAAACCCGTGCCACGGGGGGCGGCTCGTCAGCCGCTCGACTTTTGCCCGATGATGTTCTAGACAAATCACTCGCGGACCATGGCGCGACAATCGAGCTCTTGCTGACGATTCATGGCGACCCCGGCCTCACGGGCCTTGCCGGGGCCGTTGCGTCCGCCCTTAGGAGCCCGGCAGACGCCGGCCAGCTGATCGAGGGCTTGCGAAAATCACCGGCCCGGGCCGAAGCCCTGGCGAAAATGGAAGATGCAACCAGTCGCGCCCGCCTGTTCGAGGCCGGCTGGCTTGCGAAGATCACCGCCGAGTTTCGCGCCAGCAAGGCTGCGGAGCCAGTCCTCGCGGCGCTGGCGCAGCGGATCGATTCGCTCGAAGGCGTGTTGCGCGTCCGGCAAGGACTGGCGGCACTGCCCGGCGACCTGCGCGAGCCGATCGGGCTACTTGTGGCCGCTTCGCTCGATGCCGAGAACGCGCAGGTGCTGCTCCGGCGCGAAGCCACGGCGGGCGAGATCGCCCGACGGCTGCGCGATCAGCCGCAGCTTCAGGCCAGTGACAACCGGCGACTCCAGGACGCGTTCGACCGCTACCGCACACTGGACGAGAAAAAACGCGAGCTCACGCGCGATGCGGTCGTGCACCGCTGGATTTCCCGGCAAAAAGAACGGCTGCTCGCATCCACCGGCTCGCGCCTCAACGCGCTGGGCGCGGACCTCCGCCGACGGCTCACCATCCGCGGCGAGCGGGCCATGCGCCTCCGGCAAGTGGTGGCCGTCGGCTCAAAGATCGACGGGGGCGACCCGCTCTTCGACCTCTGCCCGATCTGGCTGGCGAGCCCGGAGACGGTCGCGCAGGTGTTCCCGCGCAAGCCGGTGTTTGATGTGGTCGTGTTCGACGAGGCATCGCAGTGCCGACTGGAAGAGGCGCTGCCGGTGATCGTGCGCGGGCAACGGGTGGTGATCGCGGGGGACCCGAAGCAGCTTCCGCCCACGCGGTTTTTTGAATCGGCCATCGCGGCCAGCGACGAGGACGACCCGGAGACCGATCAGGACCTTTTCGAGCAGCAGCAGGGCGAGGTGGAGGATTTGCTCGGGGCGGCCTTGGGGCTGGACATTCAGCAATGTTATCTCGACGTGCATTACCGCTCGCGCGATGCCGGGCTGATCGCGTTCAGCAACGAGCATTTTTACGGCTCGCGCTTGCAGCCAATCCCCGCGCACCCGTCAAACCGCACGGACGATCCGCCCGTGGTGCTGGACCGGGTCGAGGGCGTGTATGACAGACGCCGCAACGAAGTGGAAGCGACCCGCGTCGTCGCGATCGTGCGCGAATTGCTGGCGAAGAAGGACCCGCCTTCCATCGGCATCGCATGCTTCAATCTGCCGCAACGGGATCTGATCGTCGAAAAGCTTGACGACCTGGCCGAGGAGGATGCCACATTCGCCCGTCGGCTGGAAAAGGCGCGCGAACGGCAGGGGGCGGGATCGTTCGAGGGGCTGTTCGTCAAGAATCTGGAAAACGTGCAGGGGGACGAGCGGGATCACATTCTCATCAGCACGACCTACGGGCCGGATACGAAAGGGCGGTTCTACCGCCGCTTCGGCCCGGTCGGCCGGGCGGGAGGGGGCCGCCGGCTGAACGTCCTCGTGACGCGAGCGCGGGAGAAGGTGCACGTCGTCACCTCCATCCCCCCCGAGGCCTACCGCACGCTCCCGCAGCCCGAGCCGGGCCAAACGCCTGGCGGAACCTGGCTGCTGTTCGCGTATCTTAAGTTTGCGGAACGGTTTCAGCCGATCGCCACTGACGTGCAAAGCAAGCGCATTCTTGAGGCCGACAAAGCAGCGGGCACGAACGGCTCACCGATTTCCGCCATCCGTCCGCCCACGGATGCGAACGGTCCGGGCACGGCCGAGCCGAAGAAGGATGCCGCCGTCAATATACTGCCCACCAAAACCCCGTCCGTGTTTGCCCAGGCGCTGGCCAACAGGCTGGCCTCCGCCCACGGCGTCACCAGCGACGTGCATTGGGGCAACGAGGGCTTCTGCGTGGACCTCGCCCTGCATCACCCGCAACGGCCGCAGGAGGTGACGGCGGGGGTCCTTTGTGACGCCGCCCGGTATGCCGCGGCGGATGACCCGATGGAATGGGACGTCTTCCGCACCGGCATCCTCGAGTCGCAAGGGTGGAAACTCCACCGCGTCTGGACCCCGCATTTCTACCGGGACCCGCGCGGGGTCACCCGTGCCGTTGCGGAAGAGGCGAAACGGGCCAAGGCGTAGCGCGGGTGATTCACTACGGAGGCGATCCGGAGATCGCGAAATGCGTATTGCCACAGATGGGATGCAGATGGACACAGATAAGAAAATCAGGCGCTGCGCCGCGACACGGGTGTCTCGCCCGCGCTAAATGCTTCGGCGAAGAAAATGCCTGTAGCCGGAATTCCTTTACAACTTTCTTACACCCACGGCCAAAACGGCGTGTCACGTTAGACGCGCTGGGCAGCGCGATCTGATCTGTGTCCATCTGCATCCCATCTGTGGCAACAGGTCTTTTTTTCGCCGATAGCCAGGAAGATTCCTATTTGAGCTGCTGAATCTCGACGTCATCGGGAAACGCTTCTTGCGCAAGCTTGCGCAGTGCCGGGATGCCGGGGTCGGCGTCCTTGATGCGCAGGTCTTTCACGGAGTCATCGGGCGCGATGCCGACCTGTTCGCATTTGAAGCAGATCA
>JAQGHH010000413.1 GCA_028288945.1 Phycisphaerales bacterium | reverse complement strand
AAAATGCAAAGTGAAAAATGCAAATTGGCAGAAAGGGCGGAAAGCGCTCCTTCTCTTCCTGAACCCTGAACCCTCTAACCCCCCTACTTCCGCATCTCAAAAAGCACCTGCGTGATTCCCACCCGGATGAAGTTCACGGCAATGGCGGCCAGCAATACCATCACCAGCTTGCTTATTGCGCTGAGGACCTTTACGCCGATCAGGCGCGCGAGATGCGTCGAGAACATCAGCACGGCGAGGAGGATTCCGAAATTGATGGCCAGGGACAGGGTCGTCATCGCATAGCCCTTGGTGCGTGCGAGGACCAGCACGGTGGTGAGCGTCGCCGGCCCGGCTATCAGCGGCGTGGCGAGGGGAACGAGGCCGACGAGGAACGGCTCGTCCACCGCCGGCTTTCCGGGGCGGAGGAGATCGACCACGGCCAGCACCAGCAGCAGGATTCCGCCGGCGATCTGGAAGTCGTTTACGGAGATGCCCAGGAAATTGAAGATCGCGCCGCCGAGGAACATGAAGCCGATGGCGATGAGCGTTGCCGCGGAGACCGCCTCAAAGGTGATCCGGTGGCGATCCGCCGCCGACAATCCCCCGGTCAAACCGAGAAAGATAGGGAGCATCCCAAACGCGTCCACCGTGACGAAAAGGGGAAGGATCGTTTCCAGCAGCGAGTGTGCCCAGAGGGGAAGGGTCATGGGGTGCTCAACTCCTGCCTTGTACTTCGATTAGGCCGGTATGCAGCGTGGAACGTGAAAAGGCAATGGATGCCCGTTCACGTTCCACGCTCCACGTTCCACGTCCCAACTCACCCCATCTCCGCACGCACTCGGAGCAGTTCCGTATGGAGCTTGCTGATGGCTTCCGGAATCACGCGGACTTCGCCGACGACGCCCATGAAATTGACGTCGCCGCCCCAGCGGGGGACGACGTGGTGGTGCAGGTGGCCGGGGACGCCCGCGCCGGCGCAGCGGCCGAGATTGACGCCGAGGTTGAAGCCTTGGGCGGAAACGGCCCGGCGGAGGAGCTTCACGGCCGCGGTCACTTGCTGGGATAGGTCGAGGTGCTCATCGGCCGTCAGTTCCTCCGGGTCGGCCTTGTGGGCTCGGGGGGCGACGAGGAGATGGCCGTTGGCGTACGGGTAGCGGTTCATGAGCACGACCGCATGCGGCGTCGTCCAGAGGACGAGGCGCTCACGCCGCTGCTCATCGGTGGTCGCGGCGGCGGCTTCGCAGATGAAACAGGCATCCGTCCCGGGCTGATGAAGCGAGCGGATGTAGTCCATTCGCCAGGGGGCATAGAGTGCGCCGGTGTCCATGCGGAAAAGCTAAGGCCGGGGGAAGGAAAGGTAAAGGAGGGGAAAAGTTGCCAGTTATCAGTTGCCAGTGAAGGAGGGGGATGGAGTGTGCTTATGCTTCAAATCCGCCTCCTTTCTCTCCTGGCAACTAACAACTGGCAACTTCCCCGGGGGCAGCTCGACGTTTGCCGCGGCGAGCTTGCTCGGGTCGATGGCGGAATTCACTCTTAGCTCTACGGGCGCTGGTGGCGCGGGTTGCTCGGCCGCGGGTTCGGACATCGCCATTACTTCCCTGGCCAACGCGCGGTAGTCCGTCGCACCATTGCTCGTGGGTTCGTAGGTGAGGATGGACTGCCCGAAGCTCGGGCTCTCCGCGAGCTTGATGTTCCGGCGGATCTTGCTCTTGAAGATCACCGCCTTCGCCCACGGCAGCGGCTTGCCCTGGGCGGCGTCGATGAAGGACTTAAGCTCGGCGACCACCTCGCTGCTCAGCTTCGTCTGGCTGTCGAACATCGTCAGTACGATCCCGCTGACCCGCAGCTTGGGGTTGATGCGTTTGCCGACAAGCTGCACCGTCTCGAGCAGCTTCGCCACCCCCTGGAGCGCGAAAAAGTGCGGCTGCATCGGGATGATCACCTCGTCCGCCACCGCCAGGGCGTTGAGCGTCAGCAGCCCAAGGCTCGGCGGACAGTCGAGCAGGATGTACTCGAAGTCGTGCTGGGCGGCCTCGATGCGCTCCTTGAGGAGCTTCTCGCGGCCGAGCACGCTGACGAGCTCCACTTCCGCCGCGGCGAGGTCGATCGAGCTGGGGACCAGCGCGATGCTTCCGTCCATTACCTTATGGACGGCTTCCAGGAAGCTCCGTTCGTTGACGAGGACGTCGTAGAGGCTGCAAATGTCGGGGTTGGGCTCGACGCCGTAATTGATGGTGAGGTGGGCCTGGGGGTCGAGGTCGATGAGGCAGACGCGTTTGCCCGCTTCGGCGAGTGCCGCACCGAGGTTGACGGTGGTGGTCGTCTTCCCGACGCCGCCCTTTTGGTTCATCAACGCGATAATGCGCACAGGCAAACCTCCGTGTGGTTGAGGCTGGGAATCCATTCGCGGAGGATTGTCTAACAAGTGCTGGGATGGGGCAAGGGGGAGGATGGTCAGTTGTCCGCTGTCAGTGGTCAGTTGGTACGGACAGACCCACCGGTCTTGGCGGTCGGCCGAGCCCGGCGGTGGGCTGTGCGAATCCGCTCTTCCAACTGACCACGGACCACGGACAACTGACAAAAAAAGAAAGCTCCCGCCGTGGCGTGGGAGCTTTCTTTTTTGTTTCGTGGCCTTTAGTTGGAGCCAAGGCCCAAAACGGATAGAGGTTTAACGGGTCGAACCAAGTTTCGCCGACTTCTAGTCCACGTGCCGGCGGTCAAGAATTACTTCTTGGACTTGGTGGTCTTCTTGGCGGGCTTCTTAGCCGCTGCCTTTTTCGGTGCTGCTTTCTTTGCCATGGCGCTGGTACCTCCTTTCTGTGAACGACGAATTTAATGGCCGCAAAAAATCGCGTCAATAAATATTTTATGGATGGCTCTAATTTTTTCGCAATTTATGTGGGGTAACAGGACCTCCCCGATGCGCATTCCGCCCTAGCGGGCAGGCACCTCCGGCGACGCGAAGTCCGCCGTGCCGCGCCGAAAAAAAATTCTGAAGCGGCGGGCACGATTGCGCCAGCGGCGGCGCTGCGACTGACAACTCGCGTCCACTCCCGTAAGATTGCCCTCTCGTTTTAGCGAAAGGAATTTTCGTGGCCTCTGTTTCAAAACGTCCGCTCGCCATCATTGTCCGTGACGGTTGGGGGAAAAATCCCTACCCGCAATGGAACAGCTCCAACGCCGTCTATCTCGCCCGCCACCCGGTCGCCGATCGGCTCATGGCCGACTACCCCAACGTGCTGATCCACACCAGCGGCTTCGACGTCGGCCTGCCCGAGGGGACGATGGGCAACAGCGAGGTGGGCCACCAGAACATCGGCGCCGGCCGGATCGTCGATCAGGAATCCGTCGCCATCACCAAGGCCATTCGCGACGGGTCGTTCTTCGATAACGCCGAGCTCAACGCGGCCGTGAGCAACGTCCTTCAAAAGGGATCGACGCTGCATTTGTTCGGGATCGTCAGCGACGCGGGGGTTCACGGGCTGTTGGAGCATTTGTTCGGCTGTCTTGAGCTTTGTCGCCGAAAGGGCCTGAACCGGGTCTTCCTTCACGCGTTCACCGACGGGCGCGACAC
>JAQGHH010000389.1 GCA_028288945.1 Phycisphaerales bacterium | reverse complement strand
ACGAGCACCGCCGCCACCCGCAGCAACGGCAGCAAGCCGCGCCACGGCCACCGGACGAACTTAAGCTGCGACGGGTAGAGCCAGACGACGGAAGCCAGCATCAACGCCGCCGCGATTATCGCCAAAGGCCAAAGCTGCGGCGACCGCCAGTAGACCCGGGAGAAGATGAAGGCGACGGGGAGCATGGGGGGAAGAGGAGCCGGAAGCCAGGAGCCAGGAGCCAGGAGCCAGGAGCCAGGAGCCAGAAGAATATAGGAGACGCGAACACGGCGCTGAATGCCGATGCGCGAGACGCGCACGACGAAGAGGCGGCTATCCGCCTTCTCTTCTTCTGGCTCCTGGCTCCTGGCTTCTGGCTCCTCTTTTCGCTCCCCCCTGTCGCCCTTCCGCACCGCGTGCAACAAGCATTTCAACCAATACCAGCACAAACACCGCCCCCAGCGCCGCGCCCCACAGCTCGTGCCCCTCGCGGCCGGCGCTGACGGCTTCTCCGATCGGGCCGGTGGCGGTGTCGATTCTTTGGAAACCCAGGCCCGTCTTCAGAACGCTCCACTGCTCATCGGTCAGTTGCGACAGGTCCGATTCCTCCCGCGGCGGGCGGACGACGAAGAACTGCGTCGTCGTCGGCTTGTCGCGCTCTTCCACCTGCACGCGATATTCGCCGGGGACGTCCGTGTCGGCGAAGCGCGCTTCGGCCTGCTGGCCCAGGCGCACGACTTCGAGCTTTTGGGTGCGGCCGTCGGGGCGGGTCAGGGTGACGGTGCGCGTGGCGACGGCGTCGTCGAAGTTCAGACGGATCGGCTCGCCGGGCGCGAGGTTCCCGCTGCGCACCGTTCCGCCTGCCAGGTAGCGCACGGCGGATTGGACGAAGGGGAGATAAAAGTTCGAGAGCGGAAGCGTGGTCCAGTCGGCGTCGAGCGATGTCGTCAGCAGCAGCACGCGGCCGCGTTCGGAGCGGCCTTCGATCAGCAGCGGGTCGCCCGTGAGATACCAGGCCAGCACGTCCGCATCCACCTGCCGCGGGACTGCCGGCATGTAGCGCGCGATGATCGCGGAGGGAAGATCGAAGCGCCCGCGGAAGAACTGGAAGATCGGGTGGTCGGTCTGCATGCCCAGGATCGAGGTGCTCTCGGAGCCGTCGCCGGGCGTGGGAGGCTGGAGGATCGCGGGGAGGACGCCCGCGCCGTCGCGGTAGAGGGACGTGTTGTAATCTTCCGCGCGCGAGAGGCTTCCCGGCGCGACGAGCAGCCGCCCGCCGGCATAGACGTACCGCTCGATCGCCCGAACCTGCGGCGGCGTAAAGCGCTCGACGTTCGCCAACACCACAACCTGATATCGGTCGAGCTCCGTGCCCGTCCACTTTTCCGCGGGCAGCACGGTGACGGTGCACGGATCAGCGCCGGCCGCGTTGGCGGAGCGGTGCGGCGCGAGCGCCCATTTGATATAGTCGCTGGCTCCGCGGAACTGGCCGGGCTGCTCGTCGCCGCTGATGGCCAGCACGCGGATCGGGTCGATCACCTGCACGACCGATGCGAGCCGGTCGTCCCCGGCGAATCCGGTGGCCTTCACCTGCGCCGTCAGGATCTGCGACCCGGCCTGCCCGAAGGTCACGGTGACGGGCACGGTGACCGATTGGTTGGGCGCGAGATTGACGGTGCGGTCGGGGACCGCCTCTTTCCCGCCTTGAATGCTCAGCGGCACCGCCGCCCGCTGCACTAGGCCGTAGTTGTGAACGGAGACCTCGAAGTCCGCCGGCTGATCCACGATGGCCGGGGCGTTGAGAAGGCGGATCGACTCGACGGCGACGTTGTCCGCTTCATCGTTGCCGACGGGTAGGACGAACATGCGCGAATTGAGGCCCGGGCCGCGCATTTTTTTGAGCCAGTCGGCGCGGAACCGTTCATCCACCTCGCGCCAGCTCAGCGCCTGGCGGTCGCAGACCACGTAAACGTCGCGTGCGGATTTCTCGTAGCGGCCCAACACCTCCGCGGCCAGGGATAGCGAGTCGCGGAGATTGACCCGGCCGAAGCCGACCTTCGCTTCGTCGATGCGCGCTTCGACCGCGCGGAGGTCTCCCGTGGGTTCGAGGTCGCCGTCGCTGGATTCCGCGCCCATGAGGATGAGCGTGACGCGGTCGCCCGGCCGCAACCCACGGAGTACCTGCCGGGCCGCGGCCTGCGCCATCTGGAAGCGCGTGCGGCCGTTTTCGTCGAAGGCCATGCTCGCCGAGCAGTCGAGCAGCAGAGCAGCGGTGACGCGCCCGCCCGTCTCCTGGTTCGCCAACCGCCCCTGCACGATCGGCCGGGCCAACGCCACCGCCAGCAGCGCCACAGTCGCCGCCCGGACGAGCAACAGGAGAATCTGCGAGAGCCGTGCGCTGTGCTGCTGCCGCGCGTCCGCCCCCTGAAGGAACATCATCGCCCCCCAGTCCACGTCCTTATAGCGCGCACGGCTGAGCAGGTGCAGCACCAGTGGCACCACCGCCCCGCCCAGGCCGATCAGCATGATTGCGTTGAGGAACATGGGGGTTTAAGTGCAGAGTGAAGAGTGCAGAATGCAGAGTAAAGGCGAGGACGCGCTCGCTCGCGATTATTCAGTGTTCCGCATTCATCATTCAGCATTTCCTCATTCCGCCCTGCGCTTTAGGAACCCCGTGATCGTGTCGATCAGCGGCTTTTCTGTGACGAACGAATGAAACTCCACGCCCAGCGCCCGGCAGGTTTCGTGCAGGTCTTGGCGGTGCCGGCGGAAGTTTTCCAAGTAGGTCTTGCGCACGACGGCCGGCTCGCAGAGCTGCGCCCGCTCCCCTTCCATTCCCCGGAACCGCGACCACGTGCGGAACGGGAATTCGACCTCATCCTTGTCGAGAACTTGAAGCAGGATCGTCTCGTGGCGGTCGTGCCCGAGGCGGGCAAGGCCCTGCCGCAGTGAAGCGATCGGCGCGAAGCAGTCGGTCAGCGCGATGACCAGCGACCGGCGGCCCAGGCGGTCGGCGACCTCCTGCATCGCCGGGCCGACGCGGGCTTCGCCCTTTGGCGCGGCGCGTTCCAGCACGTCGATGATGCGCGAGAGCTGCGCGGTGCCCGAGCGCGGCGCGACGAGCTGCTCGACCCGCGTGCCGCAGAGCGCCAGGCCGACGGTCTCGGTTTGCCCGAGCATGAGATAAGCGAGTGACGCCACCAGCTTGGCGGCGTAGTCGAACTTCGTCCCGAACGTGCCGCCGTAAGCCATTGACCCGCTGCAATCGAGCATCAGCATGCAGCGGAGGTTGGTCTCTTCATCGTACTCTTTGATGTACGGCCGGTCGGTGCGCCCCAGCACCCGCCAATCGAGCCGCCGCGGCTCGTCGCCGGGCGTGTAGAAGCGGTGCTGGCGGAATTCGACGCTCGCCCCTTTGACGGGGCTGCGGTGCTGGCCGGTGATGCTCCCCTCGACCACGCTCCGCGCCGAGAGCTGAAGATGATTCAGCCGTTCGACGAGTGCGGGTTCGAGGTAGCGGGTGACGAAGCTCATAATGAGGGAGGACCGATTTTATGCGGCACGACGTGCGGTGAATGATGCCATAGATTGCCGGCCCCGTCCAAGCCGGCGGCGCAAAGGGTCTTCGCTTGCCGCGATGGCGCCAGCCGCGTGCGGCCGGACGCGGCCGGCCCCCTCTCCTTCGTACCCGGGGGAGAGGGTTAGGGTGAGGGGTGGAACGTAGAGTTGCACTCGCCTGGCGAAATCAGCCGCATTTTGTAGGGTCCGCATTGCGGACCACGTTCTCGGCTGCGATGCGCGAATGGTCCGCAATGCGGACCCTACAACTCACATTTCAACGCCGTTCCACGATCGGCTCCGGAGAGGTCGTATACAGAAGGTCGACGCGCTCGCCAAGAAACGCGGCGTGAGCCGGGCGAAGGTGGTGGCGGAAGGCCTTGCGATGCTATTGAAAGCTTCTTAGATCCGCTCGCTAGTCGGACTGACTGCGAAACGGGAACCGCACGCTTTGGGACGAACCGAATCGCCCGCTTTCGATAAGCTGCCACACGCCCCACGCGATGGCCAGCCCCAGCACCACGGCAACCGCCGCCCCGATCAGCGCACGCCGGCGGTGAACGGATCGCGGCGTCTCCTCTTCGTGCGCGGCCTGCTCATCCCGCGATTCGTTCAACGCGGCCAGGCCGGTCGCCAGTTGCCGCAGGCTGATGCGCCCGTGACGCGCATCGGTTAGAAGGTTCGTGAACGCATCCGGCTGATCCCCGATGGAAGCGGCCATTTGCTCGAGGAGATTGAGCAGGCATTCGACGTCCACCGCCGGGTCGTGATAGAGCAGCGGGCTGATGTGCGTGAGCCGCACCGAGCCGCCGGCCGCGATGATGATGTTATTGCCGATCAGCGCGCCGTGCACGATCCCCTGCATGTGGAGCAGATCGACGGCAAGGATCAACTCCCGCGCCAGCGTCGCCATTTCCCGCGGCGTACGCGCCTTGTCATTCACATACGCCTCGAACGCGACGCCTTCGACGTATTCCCAAATCAGATAAGCGTCCGCCCCTTCGCTCCCGACGCCGAACAAATTGGCGACGCCCGGATGCGCCAATTCGCGCACGCGGTTGAGGCGATCGCGCACGATGGGATGCAGCGTGCCGGAGAGAAGGCACTCGGCGTCCAGTTTTTTCAACGCCACGCCCCGCCCGCCGGGGCCGATGGCGAGGTAGGAAGGGTGATCGGGAGACAGCGCACGATCGACGGGAAAGCCACAGACTTCGAGGGGGGCGGAGGTTGGAAGGACGCCGGTGGTTTCCATGGATTGGGGCTTTTGTCGCGGTGCAGCCTATCCGATTGGGGATGCCCAATTCAACCGGAGTTGGCGGCACTGATTTCCCCGCATTCCGGCGAGCGGCCTCTTCCACGCCATTGGGAAGAACCGCGGTGCGTATGAACGCGAAGGTGCGATGACGCAAAGGTAGACGCGAAGAAGAGCAAAGCGCCAAGTCCGCCAAGCAGCTAAGAACGCGAAGGTGAGAATTGTACCCTGACCTTTCGTGCGCCCACGAAACGTGGGGAAGTCCCTTCGCAAGGGACGTAGGACATCCCGGCATTTCGCGAAGAAACGTTCGGCAGAGCCGAACCTACAAAAAGCCGGCCAAGTACGTCCGGGCCGCCCGACCTGCGGTATGCAGGGGTGTGCGTAGCCACCCGTCTTGCCGATCGCTTTGCGAACGTTTCCTTGCTGCAATTGTAGTACAATCGGCATCCACGGCTCACGCATAGCCGTCCGGATTTCCTGTCTTCGGCCCTTTCTGTGAACCGCCATGCGATTCTTCGCCATCACTCTCGCGTCTTTGCTCTGCACGGCTCTGCCTTCGCGCGTTCTTGCCGCGGAGATGACTGACCCCGATCGTGCCGGGGTCGAGTTCTTTGAGAAGCAGATCCGGCCGTTGCTCGCGGAGCGGTGTTACGAATGCCACAGTGCGCGTGCCGAAAAGGTCAAGGGCAAGCTCCTGCTCGATTCACGCGAGGGGCTGCGCAAAGGCGGTGAGGGCGGGGCGATCGTCATTCCGGGCGATCCGGAAAAGAGCAGGCTGATCACCGCGATCCGCTTCGCCGACCCTGACATGCAGATGCCGCCCAAGCATCAGCTTTCGAAGGAAGAAATCGGCGCGTTCGAGGCGTGGGTGAAAATGGGCGCGCCTGACCCGCGCACCGATTCCCCCGCCGCGACGGTTGTCGCGCAGGCTTCATACAACTTCGACGAGGCGAAAAAATTCTGGTCCTTCCAGCCGCTCAAAGAGCCGGCCGCGCCGGGCATCCAGAATGCCGGGTGGGCGCTAGGTCCGGTCGATCAGTTTCTCGCTGCGGATTACGAAACTCATCGTCTCAAGCCCGCTCCGCCCGCGGACAAGCGTACGCTCATTCGCCGGGCGACGTTTGATCTCACCGGCCTACCGCCCACGCCCGATGAGGTCGAAGCATTTCTCGCCGATGCGTCGCCCGGCGCGTTCGAGAAGGTGGTGGATCGCCTGCTTGCTTCGCCCGCGTACGGAGAAAAATGGGGCCGCCACTGGCTCGATCTCGTCCGTTACGCGGACACTTCCGGCTGCAACAGCGACTTCCCTATCCCCGCAGCCTATCGCTACCGCAATTGGGTCATTGAGGCTTTCAACAAGGACATGCCGTACGACCGCTTCCTTCAGGCGCAGCTCGCCGGGGATTTGCTTCCCGCGAAGGACGAGGCCGAGCACAAGGAGCAGGTGATCGCGACCGGCTATCTCGCCATCGCCCGCCGCTTCGGGTCGCGCAACAATGAATTCCATTTGACGATCGAAGACGTCATCGACAACTGCGGGAAGACGATGCTCGGCCTGAGCGTGAGCTGCGCCCGCTGCCACGACCACAAATTCGACCCCATCCCGAACACCGACTACTACGCCCTTTACGGCATCTTCGCGAGCACGAAGTTCGCCTTCCCCGGCACCGAGATTTACCGCCACACCAAGGACTTCACGCCCATTGGTTCTCCGGAAGAAGCCAAGGCCCTCCGCGAGCACGAGGCAAAACTCGCCGAGGTGGACGACCGCATCGAGCGGCTCGTCCGCGAGCGCGACACGCTCGCGTCGCGCGAGAAGGCAAACGCCGGCGCGACGACGCGGCCCGCCGCGGCGCCGGCAACACAGCCCGGCTCCGCCCCGACAACGCAGCCCGCGCGCACGCTGGCGCAGGTGAAGGTGGAATACGCCGAGGCGCTCGACGAGCAGCGCAAGCTGGACTTCAAAGCGCCCGTCGCCGAAAAAGCGTACGCCGTCTCCGAAGGCAAGCCGGCGGATGCCAGACTCCAGCGCAAGGGCAATCCCGAAGATCGCGGCGACGCGATCCCCCGCGGTTTCCTCACCATCCTCGGCGGGCAGAAGCTCCCGTCCGAAGGCAAATCCAGCGGCCGCCTCCAGCTCGCGCAGTGGATCACCGATTCAAAAAACCCGCTCACCGCCCGCGTGATGGCCAACCGCATCTGGCAAAACCATTTCGGCGTCGGCCTGGTGAAAACGCCCAACGACTTTGGCGCCCGCGGCCAGCGCCCCACCAACCCCGCCCTGCTCGACTACCTCGCCAGCCGCTTCCAGGCCGGCGGGTGGTCGGTGAAGTCAATGCACCGCATGCTCATGCTCTCCGCCGCCTATCAGCTCTCCAGCGGCGACGATGCCAGCGACTATGCCGTCGATCCTAATAACGACTACTTCTGGCGTCAGAACCCCCGCCGCCTGTCCGCCGAGGAAATCCGCGACACGCTTCTGGCGGTCAGCGGAACATTGGACCCCGCCCCTGTCGGCCCGCACCCGTTCCCGCCCGAAAACGAGTGGAAATTCACCCAGCACAAACCCTACTACGGCGACTACCCGACCAATCACCGCAGCGTCTACCTCATGCAACAGCGCATCCGCAAGCAGGCGTTCCTGGCGACATTCGACGGCGCAGACACCAACGCGGCAACCGCCCTCCGCCCGCTCAGCACGACCGCGATCCAGGCGCTGTTCATGATGAACGATCCGTTCCTGCACGATCAGGCCGACAAGCTCGCCGTGCGCGTCGGGCTGGCGATGAACGACGACCCGGGCCGCATCGACTACGCCTTCCACCTCTGCCTCTCGCGCCCGGCAACGGCCGAGGAATTACAAGCCGGCCAGCAATACCTCCACGCCTGCGCCGCGAAGCTCGCGGATGCGCAAGTTCCATGGGACCAGCGCAACCGCCAAGCCCTTGCAAGCTATATGCGAGTGCTGCTGGGGAGCAACGAGTTTGTATTCGTGGATTGAACGCGCGGAATTAATTGCTTGCGATGCCCCTACTCGACCATTTCAATCCGCCGCTGAGCACGGCCCGTCATTGGGAGTCTTTTCTCGCGTGCTGGTCCACTACGCTAGCCGACATGCTCAATGGCCCCCTGCTGCCGCGAGACTACTTCGCGGAAATTCACGTGCACGTCGGCAGCCGTGTTGAAGTCGATGTCGCGACCTTCGAAGATTCATCGAGCGGGCGCGGAGCCCGCGCCCGCGATGCGGAAGAAGGCGGCGTCGCCACAGCCCCGATCCGCACTTGGTCGCCGCCAGCCCCGGTGATGGCCATGCCGGCGATTTTCCCGGACAGCATTGAGGTGCTCGTCTACAGCGAGCAAGCCGGCCCGACACTCGTGGCGGCAGTGGAGCTGATCAGCCCGGGCAACAAAGACCGCCCCGAAACCCGCACGGCCTTCGCGGCCAAGTGCGCCACGTATCTCCACCAGGGCGCGGGCCTGATCGTCGCGGACATCGTTACCAGCCGCTCCGCCAACCTGCACAACGAACTGGTGGATTTGCTCGCCGTCGGTTCCGATTTCGTCCTGTCACCCGACGATCTTTACGCCGTCGCGTACCGCCCGGTCCGTCGCAAGGACGTCGAGAAAATCGATGTATGGCCGACTGTACTTGCGCTCGGCGGCACACTCCCGCTGCTGCCGCTGTCTCTCGACAAAAACATCTGCATCCCCCTCGACCTCGAGCCCACGTACGCCGAGGCGTGTCAGCGCAGCCGATTGCAGTGAAGAACCGTGAGTAAGCTTTTCTCCCTCTCCCTCTCCCTCGTACTCGGGGGAGAGGGCAGGGGTGAGGGGCCGGGCGTGAAGTTGTGTCGATTGCAATGAAAGCGCAACTCGACGTTCCGCCCCTCACCCTAACCCTCTCCCCCGAGTACGAGGGAGAGGGAACCGCAGCGCCTTGGCAAAAATCTTGCAGAACCGCTGCTCCAGCATCACGCCGCAAGGTCACGCAATCGCGCCGTGGCCACGGTAATCGGCGCCTCCGAAAACAACCCCGTCGCATGTTTCGCCGTCGCCTTCACCGGCGTCGTTAATGTCGCGCTCACGGGGTTGCTGTAGGCCGTCGTGCCGTCGGGCGCGACCGTCATGATCCGGTACGTATATGTGCCCGCGTGCGCCTTTCTGTCGGTGAAGCGGGTCGTGTGGTAATTGAACTTTCCGAGCCGGGTCCACGTCACGCCGTCCACGGAACGCTGCACGAATGCGACAACCTTTTTCGGCAGGCGATCCCAAATCAATTGAACCACTTTGTTCCGAATCACGCTCGCCTTCAGCGATTCCGAAGCTACGGGCGCGGGGGCTGCGGGTGACGTCGTTGTGCCACTTGTCGGCGTACCGCTGGGCGCGGGAGCGGGAGTCGCGGGCGGGGCGGAAGCGACCGTCCCGCCGTTTGCCGATGGCACGACGGTGCCGACGACGCCATACTCACCCACGTCCCCGTACCCGCCGTGGCTGGCGACTTCGACGTAGTACGTTCCGGCTGGAACGGTTGCCGAGATGCTCTGGCCGAGCGTCGCCGCGTCCGCGGAGGCCACCACATTTCCCGCCGCGTCCATCAGGGACATTTTCATGTGCAGCATCGCCCCGTACGGCGCGACGATCCCCGTAAGGTTCACGGTGCCGGCGCCGGTTGTGAACGAAAGGAAATCCGTCTGTGTCGTCGATTCGATGATCCCCGACGCGGTGACCTCGCCGCCTTGCAACGTCATCGCATCCGCCGATGCGAGGCTTTGGCCATGACTCAGCGGCCGATAGCCGAAGCCGTTGGCCTTCGATGCGATCGTCGCCATGTCGTCCTGGATCACCTTGTACCCCAGCGCGCTCTGCCCGTCCCACCAGGTCCCGCGCTGCGCGGTGTAGCTGGCTCCCATGATCGGCGCGGATTCCGCCGTGCCGTGGTTGTATGGATCGGTCAGTTTCTTGCCGCTGTACACGGCCTGGTGCTGAAGGCCGAAATCGTGGCCCGCCTCATGGGCGGCGGCCTCGCCGACGTCGTGCGGGTCGCCATTCGCCAGGTTCTTTGGAAAAATCCACGACGTGGTCGGCCCGTTCAAGAACTCACCGACGAAGGAAATCCCGCCCCAGCCGTTGTTTCCCTGCCATAATCCGTCCCCGCCGATGACGATGCGCAGCACGTGCCCCGGCGTATATTTCCCCGGGTCCTGGGTCGTCACGTCCAGATTGAACGGCGAATATTTTTCCGCGACGCTCGCCCAGATCTGCTGGATGTTGGCAAGCTCGGTGTCGCTGAAGGTGCTGGTGTCTCCGTCGACGCTGTAGGCCGGTGTTTGGGTGGCGTGGTAGGAGCCCCAGGCTTGTGCCGCCGCCCCCGTGAAGTCGAGATAGATTTCCACGGGCGCGCCCGCATCGCTGTGGAGCAGGGGCAAATCGCTGAGCGCATGGAGCGCCCCGCCCGAAGCCGCGGCGCCGCTCGAATCCCCCGTCGCCCCCGAGGCAGGCACGTGAATCCCCGGCAGCCCCTCCGCCTCCATCGCGGCGGCGGCAGGATGCGCAGCAGGACTGCCCGAGAGCAGCATCCGCCGCTCGAGCAAAGTCACCGGCACGTCGTTAAATGAACAACCCCCAGCCACACCACGGCCAAGCCGCGCCCGTCGAGAATAACGCAGGTACAATGCGTCCTCCGAATACTCCGGACGCCGGCGCGAGGCCGGCAGGCCCGGTACAACTTTGTTTTCCGAGGAGTTTTAAACCGCCAAAGCCCAACCCCATCCCACCGCCGCGGCAGCCAACCGCGCCGGCTGCGTTGTTCATAGCCCACCCCTCAACGCGTTTCAACGCGTTTCACGCCCCGGACCCTAGAAATCCCGCCCAAACCCTGCAAATCGGCAAGGATCTGCGCCCAGCCCCGTCCTCCGCACCAAGCTCATGCGGGTATGAAGCATCCCACCGCCCTTGGGGCCGGCAGCGAAGAAAACACGACCACAGATTGCACAGATTTCACAGATTGAAGAAATGCGCGGGCACTTGGGAAACCTGTTGGCCCATGTAGGTTTGGC
>JAQGHH010000352.1 GCA_028288945.1 Phycisphaerales bacterium | reverse complement strand
CGGAAGGGATCAGGCCGTTGGTGGGGTCGAAGTCGATCCAGCCGAAATCGGGGAAATACGCGGCCACCCAGGCGTGCGACGTGTCGGCCCCCACGAGCCGCGGGCGGCCGGCGGGCGGACGGGTCACCAAGTAGCCGCTGACGTAGCGCGCCGCCAATCCCAGCGAGCGCAGGCAACCGATCTGCAAGTGAGCAAAATCCTGGCAGACGCCGTGGCGGTGGTGCAGCACATCGAGCACCGGCGTGCCAATCGTCGTCACCCCCGTATCGAACTTGAACTCTTCGTAGATGCGGTGCGTGAGCTCGACCACGCAGTCGAGCATCGGCCGGCCGGGTGCGAAACTTGGGGCGGCGTATTCGGCAAGCTCGGCGTCGATCGGGACGAATGTCGAATCAAAGGTGAACTGCCGTGCGTCGAGCAGCGCGGGGTCGCGCCGCCCGGAAAGCATCCGGGCTACTTCGTCCCACGCCGGCCACCATAGCCCCGTTGGCGGCTCGAAGGACTTCACCTGAACAAGGCTGCTGGCCACGATCTTGAGGGTATCGTGCGGCTCCTGCACGCTGAACCATTCGACGGGATTGCCGAAGAAATCGAACCGCTCGCGCATCGTGGTGGGGCTGGGGCTGACGCCGATCGCATGGGACAGGCACGTCTGCCGCTCGGTATCCCGCGGCTTAAGGTGAACGACGTTGTGGCACAGCGGCACCGGCTCGCCATAGTAATACTGCGTCGTGTGGGTGACTTTGTACTTCACTTGATCCCCTCCTCGCCCGGCCCGGCGAGGCTGCGGGACACCTCGGCGTGACTGAAATAAATTTGACTGACCCGCTCGGTGACCGATTCCAAACGGTCAATGATTTCATTCATCAGTGACTCGAGCTCCGGCCGGGTCTTGGCCGGCGAAATCTGGCACGCCGCCCTTAGATCGGCTAGCCGCAGCCGCGTGCGCAGCTCGAGGATCGTCTGGCGGTGCGGACTGCGCTGCGGGTGGCTCGCCTCACGCGGCAGATTGGAAAGGTGCTGCTCGATCGCGGCAATCTGGAAAGCCACGGCGCGGGGATTGGTCTCATCGGCCACGAGCAGGTCCACCACCGCGGGCGCTTCCAATTGCGTGAGATAACGCCGGCGGTAGGTGAGGGAACTGTCGGCGATTTCAAGCGCGGCGTCGAGCAGCGCCGGCTCATCGGGCACGACTTTGACGAGCGTTGACCGCACCAGCCGGGCAATCGCGATGGCGCGCTCGATCCGGCTGCCGATGTCGAGAAACCGCCACGCCTGCCCGCGGGTCATCGACTCGGCGAGCACGCCGTCGAAGGCGAGGAAGCCGATGGTCAGCCGGTTGAGCAGTTGCACCACGCCGACCACGGGGTCATCCTGAATGTTGGAGTCGAAATCGGAGAGGTCGCGCTCGATGCCCTGAAGGATGCGCCACGCGTCGGCCGATACGCGGTCGCGGAGTGCCCGCACAAGGCCCTGCACGTGGCCGATCGAGGAGCGCAGGCTGGCGTAGCCCGCCGGATTGAAAACCTCCTGAACCATCGTCGATGCCGCCCCTTCGTCCAGACGCAGACGGTGGCGGCCCAGGAGCGTCGTGGCCAGCGCGTTGACCGTGCCGGGGCTGTCGGCGCGGACGTTATCGACGAGCCGGGTAAACAGGCTGCGGGCCACGCGCACGTCCGCCTCGGCGCGCTGCACGTAGCGGCCGAGCCAGAACAGGTCATCGGCGATTCGGCTCGGGAGGTCGCCCCCGCCCCGGCTGAGCTCCACGGGCTGCGTCGCGGTCGTCAGGAGCGTGGAGTGGCCGACGGGGCCGTCCGCGAGCACCCAGGTGTCCTTGCTGCCCCCCCCTTTTTGCAACGACACGACAAGGGAATCCGTGGCCGCGGTGACGCGGGTCAGTCCGCCCGGCATGGCCGTATACGAAGTGCCGTCGGCGGCGAGGTAGGCCCGGACCACGAACCGCCGGGCTTCCATGTGGTCATTGAGCAGCACGGGCGCGGTGTGCGACTCGATGTGTTCCTGCGCGACGAATCCTTCCGGCCGGGCGGCGATCCGCGCGGCCAGTTGCTCAAGCTGGCCGGATGACATTTCCTCGCCGAATTCCGGGTCGGAGCCGGGGGTGGGAAAGGCCGGCTTGATGACCAGCCGCGAGAGGTTTTCCAGCACGTATCGGCGGGAATCCGCTTCGCCGCACCACCACGTCTGCACCGAAGGGAGCTTGAGCTCCTCCCCCAATAGCCGCCGGCAGATCTCGGGAAGAAAGCAGAGAAACGCGGGGGTCTGAAGTACGCCGGTGCCCAGCGCGTTGGCCACCGCGACGTTCCCTTCGCGCACCGCCTCCACCAGCCCCGGCACGCCAAGGAACGAATGCTGGTAGAGCTCGAGCGGGTCGCAGTAATCATCATCCACCCGGCGGAGGATCACATCGACCCGCTGCAAGCCGCCCAACGTCTTGAGGTAGACGCGCCCTTCGCGCACGGTCAGGTCGTTGCCCTGAACCAGCGTGTAGCCGAGGTACCGGGCGAGGTAGGCATGCTCAAAATAGGTTTCGTTGTACGGCCCGGGGGTAAGCAACACGACGCGGGGATTTTCCCGGCTGGCGGGCGCGAGCGACACGAGCGTCTGGCGCAGCGCGATGAAGAACGGCGCGAGCCGCTGCACGTTACATTGCCGGAAGACCGCCGGCAGCACGCCCGAGAGGACGATGCGGTTTTCCAATGAATACCCCGCCCCGCTCGGCGCCTGGGTGCGGTCGCTGAGCACACGGAAGCGGCCGTCCGTCGCGCGGACGAGGTCGGCGGCATAAAGGTGTAGCCACTGCCCGCGCGGCGGCGCGACGCCGTGACAGGCGCGGAGAAAGCCGGGGTTGGAATAGAGCAACTCGGGCGGCAGAAGCCCTTCCGTCACGCACCGTGCCGGGCCGTAGAGGTCGGCCATGAGCATGTCGAGCAGCGTAGCGCGTTGCACGAGGGCTTCGGAAACCTCGCGCCACTCGCCGGCCGTCACGAGCAGCGGGACCAGATCCAGATTCCACGGGCGGTCGAGCCCCTTGGGGTCGCCGTAGACGTTGTGCGTGATCCCGTTTTCGCGGATGAGCCGGCGGGCCTGTTCCCATCGGCGGGGAATCTCCTCGGGCCCCAGATCGTCGAGCAGATTGACGAACATCCGCCAGTGCGGGCGCAGCGACCCGTCCGGCTCGACCATCTCGTCGCGCCCGCTCTCCCGCCCCGCATACCCGGTGGCAAACCCGCCGGCGCTGGGAGTGATATTGTCGGTCGTCTGAGTCGTCATGAAACGTCGATCCTAAGGCGCGGCTCGGACAGCATACTAACAGGACAACGCGATTCCTAAACCGTCTTCGGCATTAACGAACGAATAATGAACGCAGAGGCGATTCGTGTGGCACAGCCGTCCCCGGCTGTGATCCGCCGCAGGCGGAAGATAAGGACACAGCCGGGGGCGGTTGTGCCACATGAAGCGATATGCCTTGCCTTCCGATCAACAGATGGCCGGCGCTCACCGCCGCACGGATTATTTTTTCGGTGCATTCCCGGCATAAAACACGGACTTCAGCGTTGCACGTTCCTGCGGGTCTGGATCGGTCCTCGATCGCGTGGTAGTTTGCTCGACGGACATCCGAACTACTCATGGAGGAGTAGCCATGCACGTCACGCCCGCCAAGGCGTCGGCAGGAAGCCGGCGATTTTGGGTCACCGTTCTTTGTTTCGCCATCGCCAATGCCGGCGTCTGGGTCGGCTATGACCGGTGGCAAAAGGCCCACCGTCATCACCTGCTCGAAGTGACACAATTCACTCCAGGCGACGGCGCGACCGTCGAAGGGCGGCCGACGCTCGTCTGGTCGTTCAATCTGGACGTGGCCCCCGCCGCCAAGGACGCGCCGCCCGGGCAGATTTCGCCGGCGGTGGCGGGGAAATGGGAATGGCCCGATGCGCGGACGCTCAAGTTCACGCCGGATGCGGCGTTGCCGCGGGCAACACCGATCACCGTAACCCTCGCGCCTGAGACGCTGCACACGCCCGATGGGTTCCGTCTGCCGCGGGCATACGTGACTTCGCTGCGGACGCCGGCATTGGGCGTCGTGAGCGTCCGTCAGGCGGCGTTTGACGAGCGCGACCGCGTCGTCATCGAGCTGTCCTTCACCGACAAGGTGAACCCCGCGGATGTACACCGCCACCTCTCCCTGCGCGGCGCTGATGGAAAGGCAATCAATTTCCAGCCGCACGGCGATGCCGCGGGAAACAAGGTGCGCGTCATCACCGACCCGCTGATGGCGCTTTTCGCCGGGGACCTTGCCCGCGCGATCGATGTGACTTTGACGAAAGGCCTGGCCGGCGAAGGCGGGCCGCTGGGATTGTTGGCGGACCGTAGCGAGCGCGTCGCGGTCGCCGCGGACATCATCGTCACGCGGGCCTACGGCTCGTTCCCTTCACGGGACGACCCGGCCATTCACGTCGAGTTCAACAACGAGATCGACATCGAAGCGATCAAGCAGGTGTTGTCGGTCGAGCCGGCGGTGCCCATCACACTGAGCCGCAATTACGACGGCGTACGTCTGCGCGGCCCCTTCCAGCCGGGGGCGCGGTACGTCGTCAAGCTGGCCAAGCCCCCCGCCGGCATGGCGTCGCGGAAGCTGCCGCGGGCGACTTCACTGAGCGTGCTGATCCCCGACCGTTCGCCGGACGTCTGGTTTGACAGCGAGTCGGGGTACCTGGGGACGGAGGGGAACCGCACGGTCCTCGCACACGCGGTAAATTTGACGGACCTGAAGGTCACCGTCACGCGGGTTTATGACAACAACCTCGTCGTTTGGCGCAACGGTTCGACCCGCGATCGATGGCGCGGGGTCACCTCTTACGCCCGGCCGATCGCCACGCGCGACATCCGCCTTCCCACCAAAAAGAACGAAAAGCAAGACGTGCGGCTGTCGCTCGATGAGTTGCTCCCCGCCGGCGAATCACGCGACGGCGTCTATCAGATATCCCTCAGCGCTCCCCCGCCCGGCGAATCCCATCACCACCGCGCCAAGGCCGATGATGATGAAGACGACGACGGCGATTTCCGGTACGGCGGATGGGGAACTTCCACCGTCGTCACGCTCTCCGACATCGGCCTTAGCGCCAAGCAAGGCCGCGATGGGGTCACCGTATGGGCCACGTCCATCCACGCGGCCAAACCCCTCGAAGCCGTGCGCCTGCGCCTCTATTCCAACAAGAACCAGCTGCTGGGCGAGGCGACGACCGACCGCGACGGCCTGGCAAAAATAATCCCGACGGCCACGCCATCGGGCGAAAAGCCGAGCGTGGTGGTCGCCGAACAGGCCGCCCCCGCGAAAGAGCGTGAAGAAATCGCACCCGGTTTGTCGGATGCCGCCCCCGCCACCGGGTCGATCGCAAAAGTTGGGCCCAGTGGCGTCGCTTCCAATCTCGCACTGACGGGCCTCACCTGGCTTGATCTCCGCAGCAGTGAGATCGGCTTTGGCGATTCGGATACGTCGGGCCGGCCCTATCTGCGCCACGGTTACGAGGCGTTCGTTTACACTGAGCGCGGGATCTATCGGCCGGGCGAAATCGTTCATCTGCGGGCGATCTTGCGCGGCGCGGACGGCGCGACGCCGCCACGGTTCCCCGTGCGCTGGCAGATCCGCCGGCCCGACTTGCGGGACTGGAAAGCGCAAATGTCGGAAGTGGATGGCGACGGCGCAGCGTCGTTCGATTTGCAGCTTCCGTCCGACCTTCCGATGGGGCGATGGACGGCTCACATCGGGCTCCCGGGCGAGAAAGGGTCGGCGGGAAAATTCTTCGGGTCGGTCGCGTTCGACGTGGAGGATTTTCTGCCCCAACGGATGAAGGTCGCGGTGGCGATCGATGGGGCGGACCTGAAGACACAGGGCAAGGAACTGCCGCGAATCGCGTTGACGGAAGAGCCCATTCTGGCGGACGTGCAGGCGGACTATTTGTTCGGCCGGCCCGTGGCCGAGCGGCCGGCGACATTGATCGTTCGCGCGGACCCGGTTGCGTTCCAGCCGGCGGGGTACCGGGAGTGGTCGTTCGGCGATTCGGCAAACACCGCCGAGGCGCTGGGGCACGCGAAGCTGCTGGGGCGCCGGGCGGAATTGCCCGCCACGGAACTTGACGCGAGCGGCCACGCGAAGTGGGACGTGGACGTTGCCGAGCTGATCGAAAAAGGCACCCTCGACGGCGAAGGTAGTAGAGACAATCAACCCACTCGCGCGCGCCGTCACGCGGCGAGGAAGGCGGCCGCGGCCGTCGTTCCCGTCGCCGGCAAGGCGCTTGAATACGCCGGCCCCTGGCGGCTGACCGTCACCGGCTCCGTCACGGAAGCCGGCGGGCGCGCAGTCACGGCGACCCGCGCGGCCGATGTCGATCGCGTGCCGCACTACGTGGGCCTTCACCCCCGCGAGACCGCGCCCCGGCCGGGCGTTCCCGCGGAGTTTGACGTGCAGCTCGTCACGCCCGTGGGCGCGCCGGCCACCGCCGACGGCTGGGTCGAGGCAAACTTCTTCCGCGAAACGTGGAACAGCTCCTACGTCTACGAGAGCGGCTCCTACCACTATCACTCGACCCGGCTGCTCGAACCCGTGCAAAAGGAGCCACTGAGCGTGGCGCTCGAGCACGGCCGGGGCGTGGTGAGCGTGACGCCCCCGGCGGGCGGGTCGTACGTGCTGCTCGTCCGCGACCTGAAAACCCAGTGCGTTACGACCATCGCATTTTATGCGGGGTACGGCGCGTGGGAGGACAACGTCAGCCGGCAGAACCCGGAGAAACTCGAGGTTGTCGTCGGGCCCTTGACCGATCCCAGTGTAGAAAAGTGGATGACGGCGATGGAGCAGATGGACATCGCCGGCCTGTTTGAGCTGGCGGGCAACGCCGGGGCGGCACAACCGGTGGACGGAAAAATCCGCATCGGCCAGCCTGCGCAGGTGATCGTGCGCAGCCCGTTCCCCGGCAAGCTTCTGCTGAGCGTCGAGACGGACGGCGTCATCAGCACTCAGGTGCTCGACATGCCGGCCAATCACATCGCCGTGCCGATCGACGTGCCCGCGTCCTGCCGGCCCAACGCGTACGTGACGGCGACCGTCCTCCGCGCGATCGACCCGGCCGCCAAGTGGCAGACGCACCGCGC
>JAQGHH010000324.1 GCA_028288945.1 Phycisphaerales bacterium | reverse complement strand
TTTACCCCACCGAGCCTTCCAAGCTTACCCCAAGCAGCTTCCGCGCCTCCACGGCAAATTCCATCGGCAGCTCGTTGAAAACTTCCTTGCAGAACCCGTTCACGATCATGCTCACCGCGTCTTCCAGCGCGATGCCGCGGGTCTTGCAATAGAAGAGCTGGTCTTCGCCGATCTTGCTCGTGGACGCCTCGTGCTCCACCCGGCTGCTCGTATTATGCACGTCAATGTATGGGCTCGTATGCGCCCCGCACTTGTCACCCAGCAGCATCGAATCGCATTGCGTGTAGTTGCGGGAGTTGGTGGCGCCTTTCAGGATTTTCACCAATCCGCGATACGTGTTCTGCCCGCGGCCCGCCGAGATTCCCTTGGAGACGATCGTGCTTCGGGTGTTCTTCCCGATGTGGATCATCTTCGTGCCGGTGTCCGCCTGCTGGCGGTTGTTGGTCAGGGCCACGGAATAAAACTCGCCGACCGAGCCTTCGCCCTGGAGGATGCAGCTCGGGTACTTCCAGGTGATGGCCGATCCGGTCTCGACCTGCGTCCAGGAGATCTTCGAGTTAACCCCCCGGCAGGCGCCGCGCTTGGTCACGAAGTTGTAGATGCCCCCCTTGCCTTCCTTGTCGCCCGGATACCAGTTTTGGACGGTCGAGTATTTGATGCTCGCGTTGTCGAGGGCGACGAGCTCGACGACCGCCGCGTGAAGCTGGTTCTCGTCACGCATCGGGGCGGTGCATCCTTCGAGGTAGCTGACGGAAGCGCCTTCGTCCGCGATGATCAGCGTCCGCTCGAACTGGCCCGTGTTCTTCGCGTTGATGCGGAAGTACGTGCTCAGCTCCATCGGGCATTTCACGCCCTTGGGGATGTACACGAACGACCCGTCCGTGAAGACGGCGCTGTTGAGCGTGGCAAAGTAGTTGTCGGAATACGGGACGACTTTCCCGACGTACTTTTTCACCAGCTCGGGGTGCTCGCGCACCGCTTCGCCGAAGGAGCAGAAGATGATCCCCTTCTCGGCGAGCGCCTTTTTGAAGGTAGTGGCGACCGAGACGCTGTCGAACACCGCGTCCACCGCCACGCCCGCCAATGCCGCCCGCTCGTGCAGCGGGATGCCGAGCTTTTCGTAGGTCTTGAGCAGCTCGGGATCGACCTCGTCCATGCTCTTCTTGGAGGCCTTGGGCGCGGAGTAGTAGACGGTGTTCTGGTAGTCGATCGGCGGATGGTGCACCATCGCCCAGTGGGGCTCTTCCATCGTCAACCAATGGCGGTACGCCTTCAGCCGCCATTGAAGCATCCAGTCCGGCTCGCCCTTCTTGAGCGAGATGAAACGGATGATCTCCTCGTTGAGGCCCGCCGGGGCGGCGTCGGCCTCAATGTCGGTGATGAACCCCCACTTGTATTCGCGGTTGGCGAGGGTCTCGATTTCACTGGTTTCTGTAGGCATCACGCACCTTAGGCCGAGAAGCTGCTGCCGCAACCGCAACTGCTGGTCGCATTGGGGTTCTTGAAGACGAACCCGCTGCCCATCACTTCGTCGCGGAAGTCGATTTCGGTTCCGTTGAGATAGAGCAGGCTCTTCATGTCCACGAGGATCTTGACGCCCTGGCTCTCGACTTCTTCGTCCGACTCAGCCTTGGGCTCTTCGGTGAGGTCGAGCATGTAGCTGAAGCCGCTGCATCCGCCGCCTTTTACCGCGACGCGCAGCTTGGTGTCGGTCGTCGGGAGCGACTGCTCCTTGATGATTTCCTTGATCTTGGTCGCGGCCAGCTCGGTAAGCGTAATCGACATGGGCATGCTCCTCAAAAACGTTTAATCCGCTGCCGGGCAATAGGCCGGCCCTTTTTCGTGTCCCGCGGGGCCACACGGCCCATTCGCACCTGCCCGGCAAGCATCCGGACTCATGGTGCGATCATCGGTAACACCTTTCTCAATATAGGACTGTCGCAGTCCTATTTCAAGCCGGGATGCGGGCTGAGCGTATGAACATCGAACATTATTGATATAAAGCGAGCGGCGACAGTTACTCCTGCTGCGCCGACGCCCCCGGCAGTCGCTCACGAAACACACACGTCTTGAAGAAGGAATCAAAATCTCCGCCCTCGATAATCCTCGTCGTTCGGGGGCACGAAGCAGCCGCCGCAAACGAGAAATTTCTCGCGTCGGCGCAAGCTTTTCATTATAAACGCTCGCTCACGCTTTTGCCTTACAGAGGGTTATGAGGATGCCGCAGAAAAAGCGCAACGCCGCGACGATCATTCCCCCCACGTTCGAGCCACTCGAAGGCCGCACTCTGCTATCCGCGGCGACCGCGACGGCCGTCGTCGAGTCGTCGGCGGCGAGCGTCTATTCCCAGCCCGTACTCATCACTGCGACGGTAACCCCCAAGGCGGCAGGCACGCTCGCCGGCACCGTCACCTTCAAATCCAACGGCAGCCCCATCATCACGCTCCCGCTGAACGCCGCCCACCAGGCGTCGGTGTCCGCCAAGAGCCTCGCCGTCGGCATCGATAAAATCACCGCGATCTATAACGGCAGCTCGACGTTCACCGCCAGCACCTCCACCGCCGTCACGCATACCGTGACCGCCGGCACGACAAAGACCACGCTCGCCGCCCTGACGCTTGCCCCCGTCCTCGGTCAGTTCGTCACGCTCACGGCGACTGTCGCCCCGCTCTCCCCGAGTGTCTGGGTCCCCGCCGGCACCGTCCAATTCCTCGACGGCGCAGCCGTCATCGGCACCGCCACGCTCAACAGCGCCGGGCAGGCGACGTTCACCGAGTCGCAGCTTTTCCTCGGCACCCATTCGATCTCCGCGGCTTACGTCGCCACGAGCCAATACAAAGCGAGCAAGTCCGCCGTCCAAAGCCTTGTCATCAAGAAACCCGTGATGACGACACTCGCCGGCGGCCTGCAAATCGCGACCGTCCACGTCGGGACCGGCTTGGGCGCGGTCGCCGGCCAGTACCTGAAGATGAACTACACCGGCTACCTGACCAACGGCACGAAGTTCGACAGTTCTCTCAACCCCGGCCGCACGCCTTTCGACTTCAAGCTCGGCGCGGGGCAGGTCATCAAAGGCTGGGACCAGGGCTTGGTCGGAATCAAAGTCGGCGAGCAACGCGTCCTCATCATCCCCCCCGCACTCGGCTACGGCGCGACCGGCCAGGGCAGCATCCCCCCGAACGCCACCCTCTATTTCATCGTGCAACTGCTCGCCTTCAACACCTCAAAGCTCATCGTCGGCGGCGGCGCCAACTTCGCCGTCCCCGTCACCAACAACGAGTCCCCCCTCACCACCAACGGCACCAACTTCGGCACGATCAAAGTCGGCGCATCCGGCGCGGTCACCAAGTTCGCCATCGGCAACGGCGGCTCCGCGCCGCTCATGTTCACCGCCCACCCCTGGGTACAGCTATCAGGCCTAAACGCCGCCGACTTCGTCCTCACCCCCGCGGTGGTAGACCCCTCCGGCAATTTCGCCACCTTCACCCTCACGTTCAAACCCAAAGCCAAAGGCCAGCGCGTCGCCAAAATCACCATCCCCAGCAACGACCCGCTGAACCCGAACTTCAGCTTCCAGATCATCGGCGTCGGCGCGTGAAGCGTGATTTAGGCGCGGAGGCCAGGAGATTAAAATATCTGCGCCGAAGAAATGAAATTCAATTCGGGTACGCTTGCAGGCGTCCGGGAATCTTCAGTCTTAAAAAGGGAGCAGGTTTTATGAGCGAAGGGAAATTCGTATGCGCGTTCCTGGCGATCCTAATTTTTTTGACGGGCTTAGTGAGTAGGCCGGCACATGCCGAGATCAGCTACAGGTACGTCACCGACAAAACGGAGTATTTCACACTGCCGGGCGGGACCGTCAACGTGAACATCTATCTGAAGGAGACGCTCACCGGCGGCAGCACGTCGTTCATCGCATCGGACGGGGGATTGAACCAGTTCGGGGTGGACATCAAGCAGGTGCCCAGCGGCACCCCACTTCAGCCCGCGCCTTTCATCAAGAGTGAATCGCCGAACACGGTCGACTTTCCCAAGTTCGCATTCCCTACACTCTTCTGGGATCAATATGGCACAATGACGGGTAGTATTCCGCTCGGCCCCGTTCCCGGAATTCTTCCGGGGAACACCGGTGGCGGTGCGTCGCCTTCCATATCCGGCGAGATCTTCCTCGGCAGCATCACCATCGGCGTCCCAAACAATTTCAATTATGCGACGTTCACCGTCGGCGCAGTGGACCCGTTAAATGGCGGCTACACGGTCACCAAAAACAATACCTATGACATGGACAGCGCCATCAACGACGAAACCGATGCCCCGACCAACCTGTTCACCGGAGTCGGCGATTCCGTGAGCACATTCACCGTCAACTTCCCCGAGCCGGGCGCGCTGGGCGCGTTCGCCTGCTGCGGCGGATTGCTCGCCGTCCGCCGCAGGCGGGCGGCCGCTTGCACCTCGAAGACGTGAAAGGATTCGTCACTGAGCCTGCGCCAGCGATTTTTCCCTTGACAAACTCAGACTAGTTGTCTTAGATGGCGGACGTCCGGTCAGCGACAGGATCGGCCGACCACGTTTCCGGTGTTCACATGGCGTCCGACTTCAAAGACATCAGCGACGGCGAGCTGGCGGTCATGCAGGCGCTTTGGGACCGCAAGGCGGCCTCGATCCGGCAGCTCGCCGACGCCCTCCATCCCGGCGGGGATCACGCCCACTACACGACCGTGCAAAAGCAGCTCGAGCGGCTGGAGGCCAAGGGGTTTGTTACGCGCGACCGCGGGCAGCACGTTCACACGTTCGCCGCGGCGGTGGGACGCGACGAGTTGCTGGGCCGGCGGATCAGGTCCACCGTGGACAAGCTCTGCGGCGGATCGCTGGTGCCCCTGCTCAGCCACCTCGCCCGCGCCCGCGAACTCACCGAACCCGAACGCAAGGCCCTCCGCGAGCTGGTGGAAAAACGCGGGAAAGCCGCGGGCGCGAAGCCCGGCGGCAGGAAGGCGTAGGTTTTTTGTGG
>JAQGHH010000297.1 GCA_028288945.1 Phycisphaerales bacterium | reverse complement strand
CTTCCGCGTGCGACAAATGGCGGCGTGGCGTTAGAATGGCGCTGGAAGGGAGAGCTTATGAACATCGATAAAGCGATGGCTGGTGAAGGGTGTGTGGTGGCGGCGTTTGATGATCGGGTGGAGGCGGAGCGCGCGGTGGACGATTTGCACGGCGCGGGGTTCGGGCATGATCAGATCGGGTTTGCGCTGCGGGGGACGGACGCCGTCAGTGGGGGGACGATCACGGACGCGGTGGGGACGAAGGACGGGATCGGCGCGGTGGAAGGGGCGGTGGCCGGGAGCGTCGTCGGGGCGCTATTGGCGGCGGCGGTGTCGCTGCTCATCCCGGGCGTGGGGCCGGTGGTGGCGGGGGGAATCATCGGCGCGGCGGCGGGCGGGGCGTTCGCGGGGGCGGCTACGGGAGGGATCCTTGGGGCGCTCGCGGGGTTGGGCGTTTCGGAGGAGGAAGCGCGGCATTTCGAGCAAGAGTTTCGCTCGGGAAAGGCGCTCGTGGCGGTGCGGCCGGCGGGGCGGGAGACGCTGGCGTGCGACATCATCCGCCGGCACGGCGGGCGCTTGGCGCAACTGCGCGGGGCGGCGGGGACGCGGACGGGGGATGGGGAATAACGGCGGGGGATGCGGGATTTCGGATTTGAAATTTGAGATTTGAAAAGGGGGAGGCGAATGGGAGAAGAGATCTGAGATTTGAGATTCGGAAGGGCGGATGGGGAGAAGAGATCTGGAATTTGAGATTTGAAATCTGAAACTTGAGACCCCAGACGCGGTGGGCCGCCGATTGAAAGGGTGCGGGAATTTGCGGAACAAGCGAGCGGGCCATAAATTCTTTATTAATTCGGCTTCCTATTAGGTTCCGCGGCGTCGCGGTGAATATGCTTGGTTGGGGCGCGGGAGAACTGCAAGGAGTTTTGAGTGGTGACGCAGTCTGAGGCTGTTGAGTTGACGCCGCCCGTGTCGGAGAAGGACCATGTGCAGGGACCCGTTGACGCGCCGCTGACGCTCGTCGAATACGGCGACTACGAGTGCGAGTATTGCGGGTCGGCATACCCGATGGTGCAGGAACTTCAGTCGCGGTTCGGGGATCGACTGCGGTTCGTCTTCCGGCATTTTCCGCACGCGAGCATTCATCCCCACGCGTCGATCGCGGCCCAGGCCGCGGAGGCCGCGGGGGCGCAGGGGAAGTTCTGGCAGATGCATGAAATGCTTTTTAAGCACCAGAAGGGATTGGCCGGGGCGGACCTGATTCATTACGCGCTGCAGATCGGCCTCGAGCCCTACCGGATCGCGGCGGACCTGGCGACCGAAGTGTTCGCCCGGCGGGTGAACGAACAATACCAGAGCGGCCAGCAGAGCGGGGTAATGCGGACGCCGACGTTTTTTATCAACGGGCGACGCTTTGACGGGGAGCGCGACCTGGAATCGCTCGCTGCGGCGCTTGAAGCGGCGGGGGGATGAAACATCCTCAAGCATTCACCAATTGATCCCCGATTAGTACTTTATTGGACAATCTGCCGCCATATTGAACAATCGTTGACTATCTGAATTGGTGATCTACCATTGCCCAGCCGAACCGAGGGGGGCCGTCGCGGGTTGTTGACGCGGGACGTGATCTTTCAAACAGAACCAAGGGAAGTAGAACCACTCATGAGCCCCTTTCTTACCATGAAACAATTAAATTGCAGACCGCAACTATTGCGGCGGCTGACCGTCGGGTTGGCAATAGCGGGCACTGGGATCGCGGCGGGGTGCAAGCGCGATGACGGGCAGGCGATGGCCGGCGGGATGCCGCCGGCGCAGGTCATCGTCGCCAATGCCGTCTCGGCGGACGTGCCGGTCTATCTCGACGAGATCGGGAAGACTTCGGCGCGCGAGCTGGTGACGCTCATGCCGCAGGTGGGCGGCCAGATCACCCAGCTTCATTTTGCCGACGGCGCGGAAATCAAGAAGGGGCAGTTGCTGTTCACGGTCGACCCGCGTCCGTTCGAAGCGGCACTGCACCAGGGGGAGGCGACGCTCGCGAGAGACAAGGCGGCGGCGAGCAACGCCGCGGCGTTCGCGCAGCGCCAGGAGAAGGTCTTCAAGGAACAGTCGGTCTCCGCGCAGGAATACGACCAGGCCCGTTACGCCGCCGAGGCGGCGGCGGCGGGTGTGAAGGCCGACGAGGCGGCCATCGAGACCGCGAAGCTCAACCTCGAATACTGCTCGATCAAATCCCCCATCGACGGCCGGGCCGGTCAGCGATTGGTGGACGCCGGCAACGTGGTGAAGCCCAACGAGGGGGCGCTTCTGGTCATCCAGCGGCTCAACCCGATCTACGCGGATTTCACGGTGAACGAGCGCAACCTCGCGGCCGTCCGCGAGAACATGGCGCGGGGGACGCTCAAGGCGCTCGTCAAGTTGCCCGCGGAAACGGTGGAGGGGCGCGAAGGGGACCTGACGTTCCTCGACAACGCGGTGCAGGACGCCAGCGGCACCATCAGGCTGCGTGCGACGATCAAGAACGAAGACCGGCGGTTTTGGCCGGGGCAGTTCGTGAACGTGCGGCTGGTGCTCCAGACCAAGAAGGACGCCGTGCTCGTCCCCAGCGCCGCGCTGCAGCTCGGGCAGAAGGGGACTTTTGTCTATCGGGTCAAGCCCGACGACACGGCTGACCTGAGCTTCGTGAAGGTCGGGCAGGCGCAGGGAGACAAGATCGTGGTGGAGGAAGGCGTGTCGGCGGGGGATCGGGTGATCGTGGACGGGCAGATTCTTGTCTTCCCGGGAGGCAAGGTGCACGTTGTTTCCAACGCCCCGGGTGCTGCCGCGGCGGGTGCGGCGCCGACGACGCAGGTTGCCTCTGATGAAGGAGGGAAGAAGTAGTGAACCTCTCCGAACCCTTCATCCGCCGGCCGGTGATGACCATGCTCCTCACCGTGACGGTGATCCTCTTCGGCGTCGTCGCGTACAAGAAGCTGCCGGTGAGCGACCTGCCCACGGTCGATTACCCGGTGATCCAGGTGCAGGTGGCGTACCCGGGCGCGAGCCCGCAGACGATGGCGGCGAACGTCGCCACGCCGCTGGAGCGGCAGTTCATGCAGATCCCCGGCATCGACGTGATCACGTCGAACAGCAGCCAGGGGAACGCGAAGTTCGTCCTGCAGTTCACGCTGAGCAAGAGCATCGACGCCGCGGCCACGGACGTTCAGGCCGCCATTTCACAGGCGCAGGGCAGCCTGCCGACGGACCTCCCCGCGCCGCCGACGTTCACGAAAACGAATCCCAACGACCAGCCGATCATGTACATCGCGCTGACGAGCGATTCGGTGACGCGCGGGGCGGTGTACGATTTCGCCAACACGCAGGTGGGGCAGCGCATCAGCATCGTGGAAGGCGTCAGCCGGGTGCAGGTGTACGGGACGAAATCGGCGGTCCGCATCAAGGCCGACCCGTCGAAGATGGCGATCCGGAAAATATCGCTCGACGACCTGATGTCCGCGGTGCAGGCGAACACCAGCTACGTCGGCGCGGGCCAGATCGACGGCCCGGAAAAGACCGTGCTGCTGAACCCCAGGGGGCAGCTCGAGACCGCCGAGCAGTACAACAATCTGATCGTGAACAACCCCGCCCGGGACGGCGCGCCGGTTTACCTGAAGGACGTGGCGCAGGCGGTGGAGTCGGTGCAGGACGAGCGGATCAACATGCGGTTCTGGGCCCGCGGGCACGAGACCCCGTCCGCGACGGTCGTTGTCGCGGTGTTCCGCCAGGCGGGCGCCAACGCGGTGGACGTTTCCAAGTCGGTGCGCGCCCTGCTGCCGGTGATCAACGCGGAGCTGCCGCCTTCGATCCGCATCACGCCGATTTACGACCGTTCGATCAGCATCGTCCACAGCGTGACGGACGTGCAGGCGACGCTGTACATCGCGTTCGTGCTGGTGGTGCTGGTGATCTTCGCGTTCCTGGGCCGGGCGCGCGACACGCTGATTCCGGCGGTCGCGCTGCCGCTGTCGCTGCTCATCACGTTCCTGGTGATGTGGGTGCTGGACTACAGCCTGGACAACCTTTCGCTCATGGCGCTGACGCTGGCGATCGGATTTCTGGTGGACGACGCGATCGTATTTTTGGAGAACACCGTCCGCCGGATGGAAGAAGGGGAGAGCGCGTACGAGGCGACGTTCCACAGCGCGCGGGAGATCAGCTTTACGATCCTGGCGATGACGATCTCGCTGGCGGCGGTGTTCCTGCCGCTGGTGCTGATGCAGGGGCTGATCGGCCGTATTTTCCGCGAATTTTCGGTGACGATCATCGTGTCGATCTTCGCCAGCGGCATCGTCTCGCTGACGCTGACGCCGATGATGTGCTCGCGGTTTCTGGCCAAGCGCGGGGCCGGCGCGAAGAAGACGGCCGTCGAGCGGTTCAGCCTGGCGGTGGAGCACCGCGTGCTCGCGGTGTACGGGCGTTCGCTGACGTGGTTCCTGCGCCGTCGGTGGATCTCGGCGATCATGTGGGTGCTGTGCCTCGTCGGCACTTACTACCTGTTCAATGCGATCCCCAAGACGTTTCTGCCGATCGGGGACAGCGGGTTTATATTCGGCGTGTTGATCGGCGACACGAGCGCGTCGCCGGAACGGATGCGGACGTACCAGGACCAGGCGGACGTGATTCTGAAGGCGAACCCCGCCGTGGCCACGACGTTCACGATGACCGGGATGGGGCAGTTCCTCCCGTCAAACATGGGGCTGGCGCTGGCGTTCCTCGAGGACCGCGACCAGCGCAAGGGGATCGACGACGTCAACAAGGAGCTGGGGGGGAAGTTGTTCTCGATCCCCGGCGTGGTGCCGTCGCTTCGCCCGCAGCCGGCCCTCCAGATCAGCACCGGCGCAGCCGCCACGAGCCAGGGGCAGTTCTCCTATTCGATCTCGGGGGTGAACCCCGTCGAGGTGTACGCGACGGGCGCGAAGCTGCTGCAGAAGTTCAACGGGTTCCCGGGGTTCGCTCCGCCGATCACGTCGGACTACTACATGTTCTTCGACAGGATGCCGAACCTCGACATCGAGATCCTGCGCGACGAGGCCAAGACCTACGGCGTATCGGTTTCGAAGATCGAATCACTGCTGCGCAGCGGCTTTTCGCAGAATTACGCGTACCTCATCAAGAAGCCGACCGACCAGTACCAGGTGATCCTGGAATTGGCGGACCGGGACCGCCGGGACCCGCACGACCTGTCGAAGCTATACGTGCGGTCTGATGACGGCCTGCGGCTGGTGCCGCTGGACGCGATGGTGAAGTGGCACGAGTCGGTCGGGCCGCAGTCGGTGAACCATCTGAATCAGTTCACCAGCGTCACGTACTTCTTTAACTTAAAGCCCGGCGTGCCGCTGGGGGACGCGACCGATTACATCCAGAAATCCGCCGCCGAGACGCTGCCGATCACCGTCCGCGGCGACATGCAGGGCGAGGCGCTGGAGTTCGATAAGACCGTCAAGAGCCTGAGGATCCTGATCCTCGTGGCGATCTTCGTAATGTACGTCGTGCTGGGCATCCTTTACGAGAGCTACCTGCACCCGCTGACGGTGCTGTCGTCGCTGCCGGTGGCGCTGGTGGGCGGGCTGGCGACGCTGTGGCTGTTCCACGCCCAGGCGTCGCTGTACGCCTACATCGGGATGTTCATGCTGATGGGGATCGTGAAGAAGAACGGGATCATGATCGTGGACTTCGCGCTGCAGCGGATCGGGCACGGGCAGTCGGCCGAGCAGGCGATCCACGACGCGAGCATGGACCGCTTCCGCCCGATCGTGATGACGACGCTGGCGGCGTTGATGGGCGCGCTGCCGATCGCCTTCGGCTACGGCGCGGACGGCGAATCCCGCCGGCCGCTGGGTTTGGTGATCGTCGGCGGATTGATCGTATCCCAGTTCATCAC
>JAQGHH010000282.1 GCA_028288945.1 Phycisphaerales bacterium | reverse complement strand
CCGTCGGCGTCGTGCCCGAGCACCGCGGCCAGCAGGCCGGGCTGAAACCCATCGATCTGCCCACACGGGTTACGCAGACCCTTGATCTCCACCACGGCGGTTTCGCCGATCCGTAGCCGCGTGCCGGGCGGGAGCGAGAGCAAGTCGATCCCGCGCGTGGTGATGTTCTCGCCCAACTGCCCTGCCGTCACGGTGAACCCGGCGGCGCGCAACTCATCAAACAGCTCGGCGTGGATCAGGTGAACCTGCCGGAGATTGGGCTGAGTCGGGTCCGCCGCGACACGCGAGCGGTGCCGGACGGTCACGCCCGCGTGCGCATCCCCCTCCACGCCCAGGCCGGCGAGCAGGCGGATGGACGCTTGATTCGCCTTGCTGAAAGTATGGCCGGCACTGCGGCTCACCGCCAACACTACGGCATTCATTACGTCACGCTTTCGGTTCGCTTTCGAGCAGTTGCTCGACGACACGCCGCTGCATCTTGTTCAGGTTCGGCTGCCAAAACGCGGCCGTGTCGCGGAGTTGGGTCAGCGCCTCGGAGGTGCCGATCGCCTTGAGCGCGCGAAGTGACGCGCTGATCGGCACCCAGTTGTCCAATCCCGCGAACCGCCTGATGAGCGGAACCAGCCGCGGGTCCAGTGGCCCAATGGCGGCCATGGCCTCGACGCATTCGGGGTAACTCAGCGGCATCCCGTGTTCATCAACCCGCGAAGCCGCGGCAAGAAGATCGTCCATGGCATCGACCGCGCGCCCCGAGCTTGCGGAGCGACTTGGCGGCACACTTGACCGTCGCGTGATAGGTGTCCGCGAGAGCCGAACGGAGGGCGGGAATTGCATCGGCGGTTGGCGCCTGCTTGCAATACCTTTCGAATATGTCGTACCGCGAGAACGAGCCGGCCGGAGTGAGCGCGGCGAGCAAGTCTGCGGTTGTCACTTTGGGCAATCGCTTTTGGGGCATCGCGATCAACCTCGATATGGCCGCCGATACTTACCGCGCTTTCGAATTCCTGAGTATAGACAGCGCCCCGCATTCAGGGCAGCGGTCGGGAGAGGCGCGCAAATCGTAGCCACAAGTCGGGCACATGCCCGACGAGCGACGTGCGCGTTGCCGACGGTAGCGGCGCAACCACCGCACGACCGGGACCGCAGTCACCGCCGCCACGAACCAGTGGGGCAACTCGGCGACCTGCAGGACAGATCCTATGCCGGCCCAGACCCTGGCGTAGTCCGAGGCGGCGCTGTCGGCGCCTCCGGGCGGCGCGGGCAGGTAGACGACGTGGAGGCCGAAGCCCAAGCCGTTGGTGGGACGGATGCCTTCGGCCACGGGAACCAGAATATACGGCCTCGCGAGAACATCCCGCGGGCGCGCGGGCCGGTAGTCCCATGGAACATTGGGATCGAGGACCAGCGCCTTGAGCAGGAGCGAGGGCTCCCCGGCGACGCCATGGCCGAGGTGGGCGGTCGTCGTCCCCCATGTCCCGCGCAGTGTCTCCAGGGGGAACGGCGGCCGGGCCGGGCCGGGGCTCGCCTTGTGATGGATGAACGCGATCTGCCCCCGCCAGTTGACCATCGCCCACCCGCCGCGAGGCACTTCGTCGGACGAGGCGCCCGCCGGTTGGTAGCTCCGCACCCACAGCACGCACGTCCCCACGCACACCACCAACGACAGCGCGGACGCGAAGGTGAACAGGCGGCGCTTCATCCCTGCCATGATACCGGGCGGGGCGAAAGGAATGGTCCGGTTAGGTCTGCGGGCGGGGCGCGGTAGGATGAGGGGGTAAATCGCCAGTCCCCGCGATTAGAGTCATCCGGGCCTGCGCGGCAGTCCAACTGGGGACTCGTCGCGGGGATCGTTTTCTAGTCGGCCAACGCATTGGCTTGGCTGTTGATTGAATTTTGCCCACCGGCCGCCCGGCATCCATCGAACTCTTAATATGTGCACTTCTTGCCAAACAACGCATCCGCGGGTGTCAACTGCTGCGGTTGCATGAGCTTATAGCGAAATGTCGCAGTGCGACATTGGCTGTCCAGAGCTTAAATGCTGTATCACAAAATGCTTAGGATAAATCTTTAGCAGTTTTATGACATAAAATCGCTGGAATAGCGACAAAGTGCGACCTCGACTTTTGCACTTTTTCAAAAAGAGCCGCTGGCGCTACCAAAAACGCGGATGAACTAAGCAAGCCCAACTGGGATTTCGACACCGCCGACGGGCCACAATCAAAAAGTGCAAAAGTCGAGGCGACATTTTTGGGTCCGGAACAGGGCGTCTCGATTCGTAGCGCATCGGTCTCCCGCCCTTCTTGCTTCATCGGGCACAAGCGATTAAATTACTGGGCTTTACCTGTTTGAGAGGAGTGGATCGGTGATCATTGTCATGGACCCCAACGCGCCCGCATCGGCGGTGGATCGCGTGGTCGCGGAGATCGAGCGGATGGGAAGCCGGGCGCATCTGTCGCGCGGGGAATTCCGCACGGTCATCGGCGCGGTCGGGGAGGAAGGGACGCTCGATCAGAACCATCTGGCCTCGCTGGACGGCGTGGAGAAGGTGGTCCCGATCATGAAGCCCTACAAACTCGCCAGCCGCGAGTTTCATGAAGAGGACAGCGTCGTCGAAATCGGGGGCGGGAGCGTGCCGGTCGTGAAGGTCGGCGGCTCGCACGCGGCGTGCATCGCCGGGCCTTGCGCCGTCGAAGGCGAAGAGATGCTTTACAAGATCGCCCGCCACGTCCGCGACGGCGGCGCGACCGTTCTTCGCGGCGGAGTCTATAAGCCGCGGACTTCGCCTTATTCGTTCCAGGGATTGGGCATTCAGGCGCTCCAGTGGATGCGGGCGTGCGGCGACGAATTGGGGATGCCGATCTGCGTCGAGGTGATGGACACCCGGCAGGTCGAGCAGATGGAAAAATACGTCGACTGCTTCCAGATCGGTGCGCGGAACATGCAGAACTTCGATCTGCTCCGCGAAGTGGGCAAGACCCGCAAGCCGGTGCTGCTGAAGCGCGGACTGTCGGCCAGCGTCAAGGAATGGCTGATGTCGGCAGAGTACGTCCTGAGCCAGGGCAACCGGGGAGTCCTGCTGTGCGAGCGCGGGATCAAGACGTTCGAGGATTCCATCCGCTACTCGATGGACATCAGCTCAATCCCCGTGGCCCGGCAATGGTCGCACCTGCCGATGATCGTGGACCCGAGCCATGCGGCGGGCAAGCGGGATTGGGTGGGCGCGCTGGCCCTGGCGGGAATGGCCGCGGGCGCGCACGGCGTGATCGTGGAAGTGCACTACAACCCCGCCGAGGCACAATGCGACGGGCCGCAGGCGCTGCTGCCGGAGACGTTCAAGGAGCTGATGGGCCAGCTTCGGCAGATCGCGGCGGTGACGAAGAAGGAATTTTCAGAAGCGGCTGTCACGGCGGGCGCGTAAACGCACTTGCAGATCCTTGGTGGCATGGGCTCCCGCCCATGGCATGTGGCACAGCCGCCCTCGGCTGTGATTCCGCCGCAGGCGGAAGAAGTAAGACACAGCCGAGGGCGGCTGTGCCACACGATATCGGCGAGGCGACATCGCGATTCTTGGAACCCTTGAACCCTTGAACCTCTTGAACTCTTAAACCCGATCCCCTTATGCCCCGTACCCCATTCATTGCCGGTAACTGGAAGATGAACACCCTCAAGGCCTCGGCCATCGAATTGGCCAAAGCCATTGCGCAAGGCAGCCCCAAGGAGGGCGTGCAGGTGGGCGTTGCTCCGCCGTTCGTTTATCTCGATGCGGTGGCGCAAACCCTCGCCGGCTCGCCCGTATTGCTGGGGGCGCAGGACGCCTTTTACGAGAAGAGCGGCGCGTTCACCGGCGAGATCTCGGTGGACCAACTCAAGGACGTGGGCGTGAAGTTCTGCCTCACCGGGCACAGCGAACGCCGGCACGTGCTCAAGGAATCTCCTGAACTGGTGGGCAAGAAGGCGCAGGCGGTCTATAATGGCGGCTTGACCCTCATCCATTGCGTGGGGGAAACCCTCGACGAACGCGACGGCGGTAAGACGCTTTCCGTCGTCGAAGCGCAGCTTAAAGAGCTGAACCCGCAATCGATGACCGACCCGGTTCGGCTGGTGATTGCTTACGAGCCGGTCTGGGCCATTGGTACCGGCCGCAACGCGACAGACGCGCAAGCACAGGAAGTACACGCGTTCATCCGCCAGAAGCTGGGCAAAATGTGGAACCCGGATTTTGCCGACCGCGTACGGATTCAATACGGCGGCAGCATGAAGCCCGAAAACGCCAAAGGCCTCCTGGCACAACCCGACGTAGACGGCGGCCTGATCGGCGGAGCGGCGCTGAAGGCGGACAGCTTTTTGGCGATCGTGAAGGCCGCTGAATGAGAGTTGGCAGTTGCCAGTTGTCAGTTGCCAGTGAAGGCAAGAGACATCCGGCATTTACTGGCAACTGATAACTGGCAACTGGCAACTTCGGAGTCCCCATGACTTTCCTCTTCTGGCTGACCATGTCCCTCTTCATCTTCGTCTGCTTCATTCTGATCATGCTCGTGCTGATCCAGAAGGGGCGGGGCGGCGGGTTGGCCAGCGCGTTTGGCGGGGGCGGCGGGCATACGCCTTTCGGAACCAAGACCGGCGACGTGCTCACCTGGTCCACCAGCATCATCTTCGGCGTCTTCATCCTTCTGGCCATCTGCCTCAACTGGCTCTCCAACGCCCGGCAAACCGCCGAGGAGAAGAAGAACAGCCCGCAGAAATCCGCCCTCGTCGTTCCGGCCGAGGCCGGCAATCGTCTTTCGTAAGCCGCACCGGTACTCACCCGCGACCGTTGGGAACCGCATGATCGTCAGCATGACCGGCTTCGGCGACGCCACCGCAGAACGCGGCGGCACGCACTACGCCGTTGAAATCCGCTCCCTCAATAACCGCTTCTTCAAGCCGGTCATCAAGCTCCCCGACTCCGTCAGCGGGCTTGAGCCCGAGCTCGAAAGCATCCTCCGCGAGAAGCTGGGCCGCGGGTCGATCACCTTCATCCTGAAGATGCGGACGGACAGCGCGGAGGCGGCGTATCACATCAATACGCAGGCGCTCAAGGCATACGTCGAACAGTTGCAGACGATCAAGGGGCTGGAAAAATACGTCACGATCGACCTCGCGACGCTTGTGCAACTGCCGGGCGTATGTCAGGAGCCGCGGGACGAGAGCGACGAGATCGAGCGGCACGGCCCGGTGATCCGCGAGCTGGCCGTCAAGGCGATTGACAAGCTCGACGCGATGCGCCGCCGGGAGGGCGAGGTTCTGTTCGGCGAGCTGATGCGGCACGTGAAGCTGATCGCGGAGAATCTCAAGGAGATCTCCAAGCGCGCCCCTCTGGTGGTCGAGGATTACCACCGCCGACTCTCGCTACGGATCAACCAGCTTCTGGCCAGCGCCGAGCTGAAAGTGAATGAGACGGACGTGGTGAAGGAAGTCGCGGTGTTCGCCGAGCG
>JAQGHH010000253.1 GCA_028288945.1 Phycisphaerales bacterium | reverse complement strand
CGATGAACACCGAAAAGTTCAGCGCCCGCCCGCTGGCCGAAGTCTCGGTGAAGATCACTCTCAGCAGCAAAGACCCGCTCAAGACGATCTACAGCCCCAGCAACAGCGTCGAGATCAAGCGCGAAGGGGATCGGCGGGCGGTGGTGGGATGGGAGCAGAAAAACGTCCGCCCCGACCAGGATTTCAAGCTCATCTTCTCGCGCTCGAAGCAAGCCGTCGGCGTCGATCTGTTGACCTACCGCGCCTCGGGCGACGACGGCTATTTCCTGCTGCTCGCCTCCCCAGGCCTGGAATCGCCCAAAGGCGCGATCCAGAAGAAAGACATCTGCTTCATCCTCGACACCAGCGGCTCAATGGCCGGCCCGAAGATCGAACAGGCGAAAAAGGCGCTGAGCTTCTGCGTCAACAACCTCAACGAGGGTGACCGCTTCGAGGTGATCCGCTTTTCCACCGAATGTGAACCGCTCTTCGGCGAGCTGAAAAACGCGGGGAAGGAGAACGTCGCCAAGGCACTCTCCTTCGTAAAGGATCTCAAAGCCATCGGCGGCACCGCCATCAGCGACGCCCTGCACCAGGCCTTGGGCATGAAGCGCGATGCCTCGCGGCCGTACGTCGTGGTGTTCCTCACCGACGGCCAACCCACGATCGGCGAAACGAGCGAAGACGCGATCGTCGCCAAGGCCGACAAGGAGAGCCACGGCGACACGCGCGTTTTCTGCTTCGGCATCGGAACGGACGTGAACACGCACCTGCTCGATCGCATCGCCGCGGATACGCGGGCGTTCAGCCAGTACGTGCTGCCCGAAGAGGACATCGAAGTGAAGGTCAGTAACTTCTACACGAAGATCAAGGAGCCGGTGCTCGGCGACGTGAAGCTCGCGTTCACCGGCAATGACATCCACGTGTCGCAGTTGTACCCGGGCCAGATGCCCGATCTGTTTAAGGGCGAGGTGCTCGTCGCCTTCGGCCGCTACAGCGGCAAAGGCCCCGCGGCGGTGAAGGTGACCGGAACCCTCAACGGCGAATCGCAGACCTTCGCCACGGACGTCAACTTCGCCGAACACGACACGACCAACGCATTCATCCCCAGGCTGTGGGCCACCCGGCGGGTGGGTTATCTGCTCGACGAGATCCGCCTGCACGGCGAATCCAAGGAACTCAAGGACGAGGTCACCCGTCTCGCCCGCGAGCACGGGATCGTCACGCCTTACACCGCGTACCTCATCCTCGAGGACGAGCAGCGGCGGAACGTGCCGCTGGCCCGCCAGAGCTTCCGCGAACTGGGGGCCGACGAGGGGGTGCGTCGAGGCGCTGAAGATCGTCTGCGGCAGGTATACAACGAAGCACAAAGCGAAAGCGCACGTACCGGCAAGAAAGCGCTCGACGCCTCCCGCGACGCCTTCGACCTGAGGAACGGCGAAAATCTGGATGCGGTTGCTCAGGCCGGGCAGAATTCGTCATTGGCGAAGGCTTCCGCGTCCACCCCGCATTTCGGCGCGGCCGGCGCTGCCAACGGCCCCGCCCAAGCGGCCCCCGGCACCCAGCCCGCCTACAACTACGGCTACCGCCAGGCCCAGAATTACACGCAACAAGCCCGCGTCCTCCGCGGCCGCGCGTTCTATCAAAACGGCAACACGTGGACGGACTCCACCGCCCAGAACCGCAAGGACCTCAAGCAGAAACAGATCCAGTTCAACAGCGACGATTACTTCGCCCTGCTTAAGCAGCATCCCGAAGCCGCCGAGTGGCTGGCGCTGGGAAATGAAGTGGACTTGGTGATTGATGACACGTTGTATCAAGTGCGGTGAGATAAATTCCCTTTGCCTCCCAAGGTGAGGGTGAACCGCACGAAGGATAGGTCACGTGTTTCACAAAATTATGTGCATCGGGCTCCCACGATCCCACCCTCACCCCGGCCCTCTCCCTAGGAGAGAGAGGGAGAAGGATATAAGCTGCCGGAATGGAATTCGTCCTCGGCATCCTGGTCGCGTGTGTTCTGGCGGGTGTGGGTTGGCCGCAGCTCGTGCGGAATCGGCAGCACTATTTGCTGGCGGTGGGTTGCCTGACGGTCGCGCTGGTCTTCACCGCGTTTGCCGTGCTAGTGGGGGGGCCCGGCGCGCACGTCCTGCTCTTTTTTGCCTCCGTGGCCGATATCGCGACTTTTGTCTTCCTGCTGTGCGCGGCAGGCGGGCTGTCGCTGGCGCAGCTCGGCCGCGATTTGATGGCGGCCCTGACGAATATCAAGAACCTTTGGAAATAACCCGTTACCGCGGTCCCTGAATCGGCACCGGCAGCCGTGCGTTGGGGCCGTCGGCAGTATCAGAGGGCTGCGCCTGGGCGGCGGGGCGCTCCGCCTGCTCGGGGCGGGTCAGGTTGGCGTCGGTCCAGATCCGCTCCAACGTGGCCTTGGTCGTCGGCAACATCACGATCTTCTGGTCCTTGTTCTCGCTGCCGATGTAATTGCCTTCGGGGCTCATGTAGTGCGTGGTGACCGGCCCCTCCAGCCCGAGCCGGTCGTGGATCGGCACGGCGCGGTAGTTGGCCCCGGCCAACGTCACGTTCTGCTCGGGCAGCACGTCCATGTACCGCATCATCACCTCGTGGGCGTCGTCGATGTACGTGGCAAACATGTAACTCTTGGGCTGGTTCACCGGCAGCAATCGGGGCAGCAGATGGCCGATCGCCTGCGGGACGTACCACGGCGGAAGCTTGCGCTGCAGCGGCTCGGCGATGCCGACGCTGCTGCGCTGCGTCACGTTCAGGAGGTACTCGTCCTGAAAGCTCACCGGCGGCTGTTTGGGGTCGTCGGCCGACCCCTTTTCGTGCTGGTCGAGGGCGGCGCGGTCGAGCACCCGGACCACACGTTTGTCGCTCGACCCGACCTCCGTGATCATCGACTTCTTGACCGCCTTGCGGTCGTCAATCACGGTGATGCGGGAGAAGTCCTCGTGCTTGCGGTCGGCGGTGGTGAAAAACCAACTCGAACTATCGCTCTGGATCGGGCCCTTCGACTTGTCCGAGCGGATACCGTTGGTGACCATCCGCGACCGCACGCCGATCAATACGCCCTCGGATTTTTTGGCGAGTTTCTTTTCCTGGTTTGATATCACGTCGGTTTCGTTCAATCCGGCCTTCAGCTCGTCGGCCCTGAGCGGGCGGGGAATGCCCGAGGCGTTTTCCTCGGTGATGTAGCTGTACCCCACGTCCTTCCCGTCCTTGATGATCCGCGCCCATTGCTCGGAGCGCATCGCGGCCTGCAACTTGGGGGCGGTGAGGTTCACCAGCAGCGCGCGGGTGCGGTACAGGCGGGCGTCCTGGTCCTGCTTGATGGCGGTGCGGTCGAGCAGGCGAAGGGTGTCGAGCATCTTGCCAAAGAGGTCGGCGGCCAGCCGCTCTCCCGGATCTTCGGCGGCGTTGTCGTCGAGGGCAGGGCCCCCGGGCGTCACGAAGCTGAGCAGATAATAAATCCGGTCATCCGACTGGATGATCGCCTGCTGCGCGAGGCGGCGTTTGCCCGCCTCGCTGTAGCGGATCGCAATCAGGCCGACGTTGTTCTTGGCCTCGGGGCGCTTGGGGTCGAAGCGGCCGCCGTCGCGGATGTTCGTCACGTCCTGCCGCAGGAGCTTGCCGCCCGGGATCGCCTGCTGAAGGCGCTTCACGGTGGATTCCAGGAACCCTTCCACGTCCTTGGTGTTGAGGAGGTCGCGCGTGGTGGAGAGCGGCGTGTTCCTCTCGAGCACCATCCGGCTGAGCTTGAGCGTCCACTCGCGCTGCGGGTCGGACCATTCGGCAATGAACTTGGCGTCGAGGGTGTTTACCAGCCTCATCGAAGCGGGCGGACGAAAGGAGACGCCGCCCGACTGGCTCTCGTACGTGTTGCCCAGCTCGACGGGCTCCGGAGCGGCGGGCCCGGTCGTCAGGACAGACGCCGCCTTCGGCTGCGGCGCTTCGGGGCCCGCGACTCCGGGCGCGGGCGCCGCGGGTGTTTCCGCGGCCGAGGCCCAGGCCAGGGGAAGGCTCAGCGCCGCCGTGCAGGATAAGGCCAACCAGGGGTGCTTCATGGTGTTCCTCGCTGTCAGGTCCGTGGTGTAGGATCGCCGCCCAAATCAGTTGCGATGAATTTCGGCCGCCGGCGGTGCAGTGGGTGTTACGTCGGGGCAAGGCTGTTGTGCGAAACCTGAAGTCCGCCGCGAGCGGGCATCATACCCG
>JAQGHH010000226.1 GCA_028288945.1 Phycisphaerales bacterium | reverse complement strand
AAGACGGGGAATTGGCGCTGCCAGCCGGGGGGTTCGACGGGGTAGAGGCAGGCGAGGCAGGGCGTGCGGCCGGGGATGAAGGTGGTGACCTGCGCTTCCATCGCGTACATGGCGCATTCGATCATTGGCTTGCGCTGGCGGACGGATTCGCGGTTCATCAGCAGGCGCTCGGCGAAGAGCGGGGCGCAATCGACGACGAGGTCGGCGCGGGAGACGAGGTCCGCCGCGTTGGATTCGGAGAGATTGTCGTTGATCGCGACGATATCGATGCGGGGATTGAGTTCGAGCAGGCGGCGTTTGGCGGATTCGATGCGGGGTTGGCCGACGCCGTCGTGGGTCATGAGGATTTGGCGGTTGAGGTCCGGGGGGCGCAGGTCGCCGGCGTGGGCGAGGATCAGGCGGCCGACGCCCGCCGCGGCGAGGTAATAGGCGACCGCCCCGCCGACGCCTCCCACGCGAGAGATGAGGACGGAGGCGGCTTTGAGCTTGCGCTGGCCTTCTTCGCCGAAGTTGGGGACCGACAGTTGCCATTCGTAGACGGCGCGCTCATCATCCGTGAGTCGGGGTAGGTCGTTGGTCATCTGTCGTCCGGATTATCCACGAAGGGCACGAAGGGGGACACGAATGAACACGAAGAATATATTTGGGTAGGGTGGGAACTTCGTGTTCGCGCTTGCGTTTTTCGCGAACCGTGCGTTAACCGAATTCGTGAGGGTTTGTAGGGTGCGAACCTTGTGTTCGCCCTGCGCGTTGTCGCGAGCCGTGCGTTTTGCCGAGTTCGAGAGGGCGAAGACAAGCTTCGCACCCTACAAATACAAATACAAAAGAGGGCGAACACGAGGTTCGCACCCTATGAAAGCCACTTCATCGTGTCGTGCCGAGAAACTCGTTGAATTCGTGTATAACTTTGTGTGGCATGGCCCGCTTGGGCGGCAACGGGAAGGCTGATTGTGAAGGACGCAGTGATTGTTCTGGCAGTCGTGGTTGCCGTCGCCGGTGTCGTTGTCTTTGCCGGGTGGTTTATTTTTCACCGAAAGTCTGCCTTGAGAAGCGCCGCTCGGAATGCGGCAGTCGCGGTGCCATCACGGGCGACGCCGCCCGCGATGAGGTTGAAATATCAGGCGGGGCAGGTGTGGACGTATCGGACTCGGCCCGGGGAAAAAGGGTCCCGGTTGACCATTGTAAAAATTGAGCCGTATGGCGGTGGCACGGCCGTTCATGTTTATATTTCGGGCGTGGCGATCGTCAACCCCGCCGCCCCCAAGGGGAAGAGCACGTTCATCTCGCACATGCCCTTTACCGAGGAGGCCATCGACAAAAGCGTCTTGCAGCTTGTCGATCAGAGCGAGCAGCTTCCCCGTTTCGAGGAGGGGTACGCAACGTGGAAGGAGCAAGCGGATCAAGGAAAGGCAGGCGTTTTTAACGTTAGCGTTGCCGAGGCCATTGAGGGTGTCGCCGGCGCGTTCAAAGGGAACCGCCGGACGGCAAACCGCCGGTAGGTTGGCCGGGGCTTTGGCACTCATCCTGCGGGGATAATCCAGCCGTCACGCACGTAGCACCTGAGTTGCTCGGCCCACGCAGCGGCGATCCACGCATTATCATCGCACGGATAAACCCGACTGCACGGCCAGCCGGCATCGTTCAGGGCGAAGAACATGCCCGAGGCGGCTCTGTTCAATCGGAGTGCCAATTGAATGTCACGGAGTACCGCGACCATGGGCGAGGCGCCCATGCCACGAACGAACTGAAACTTCCTCTTAGCCGCCGGCGATCGGCGGAAGAATCTCCAGCGTGTCGCCTTCTTTGAGCGGCTCAGTGGAATCAGCACGGACCTGCCGGTCGGCGACGAATAGCAGCAGCGCGGGGCAGAGGGCACCGTCGGCGGAGAGGAGCAGTCGGCGCAGCGGGTCGCCGTGGCGCTCGGAGAGGAGCGTTAGCAGTCGCCCGACCGTGGCGGGCGGGTGCAGCTCCACTTGCTCAGAGGTTGTGCCGGACGCTTGTCTCGCCTGGGCGTGGTATTTCACGGTGATCTTCATACGGTTTCGATTGTGTTTCGCGGATTTTTCCGTTCTCGATCATGAGCACCTGGTCGGCGAGTTGCTCGGCGTCGTCGACGTGGTGGGTTACGTGCAAGGTCGTCACGTCCGTCTGTTCGCGGACGCTTTTCAGGAGCGCGTGCATTTCGCCGCGGCTCTGGTCGTCGAGGGCGCTGAGCGGCTCGTCGAGCAGCAGGACGCTGGGGCGGGCGGCGAGGGCGCGGCCCAGGGCGACGCGCTGCGATTCGCCGCCGCTTAGGCCCTGGGGCATGCGGCCCAGGAGCGGGCGGATATTCAGCAGGTTGGCGAGCTCGCCTACGCGGCGATCGATCTGCGTCTTCGTCCATCGTCGCACGGACAGGGCGAAGGCCAGGTTCTCGTACACGCTCATCGTGGTGAACAGCGCGCGGTCCTGTGGGACGTAGCCGATGTCGCGCTCGGCGGGCGGGAGGCCGGTCACCTCGCGGCCGGTCAGGCGGATCGATCCCGCGGCGGGCCGGTTCAATCCGCAGATCGCCTCAAGCAGCGTGGTCTTGCCACTGCCGGTGCGGCCCATGAGCACCGCGTAGCCGCGGGAGGGGACTTCAAACGAGATGCCTTCGAGGGCGAACGCGCCGGCGCGCAGGCGCAGGCCGTGGACTGCGATCACGGGCGCACCGCCCTTCCGAAGGAGGTTTCGGAGCCGGCGACGCGGACGATGAGAAGGACGACGACCGCCGCGATCACCATGAGTAACGATACGGCCACCGCCGCCTCGATGTTGCCGACGCTGAGTTCGAGGAAGACGCTTGTCGGCAGTACTTCGGTGCGCATGCGGGTCGCGCCGGAGAAGACGAGGATCGGGCCGAACTCGCCCAGCGCCCGCGCCCAGGCGAGCGTGCCGGCGGTGAGGACTCCGCGGCGGGCCTCGGGCAGGGCGATGCGCCAGAACGCCTGGAAGCGGTTGCAGCCGAGCGTCAGCGCGACCTGTTCGGTGCGCGGGTTGAGCTGGTCGAACGTCACGCGCATCGTCCGCACCGCGAACGCGCAGGCCACCGCGAACTGCGCGAGGATCACGCTCGGGACGCAATAGGTGACGGGGATGAACCGTTGAACGAAACGCCCCGCCGGGGTTTGGAAAAGGATCAGCAGGCTCAGGCCGATCACCAGCGGCGGCAGGACGATGGGGATGTCCAGCACGGCGTCCATCAGCCCTTTCAGGGGGAAGTGAAAGCGGGAGAGCAAGTATCCCATCGGCACGGCGACGTAGACGGAGAGGATGGCCGTCACGGTGCAGGAGATGAGGCTGAGCTTCAGGGCGTAACGGATCTCGGGCGTTCGGAGCGGGGCGAGCGCGTTGGCGAGGGTGCCGGAGAGCGCATTCAGCGGGTGACGGATGATGTCGGCTGAGCCGTGGCCGGGGGCGAGGAAGGCGACGTCGGCGAGGAGCATCGCGAGGATGAGCAGGACGTAGAGCCCCCCTACCACCGCGAGCGCGCAAACGAACGGCACGTCGGAAGCGACGTGCCGTTGGGTGGATTGCTCGGTGTCCCGCGCGAGCGGCATCATTTGCTTGGGTCAACCGTGGCGGAGACGACCCCGTTGACGGAAACGGGGAGGCCTACTTCGTTGCTCTGCTGGAGATCGAATCGTGAGAACTCGCCGTTGACGGCGACGAGCACCCGGGCGCCTTCCACTTTGAAATCGATTCTGAGCGCGGTCGGCTGGTAATGGAAGCGCTGGCCGCCGCGGAAGACCCCCTCGGCGGAGTCCTGATGCTGGCTCCCGAACGCGCGATATTCCCAATGGTAACCGTCCAGATTGAACGGCTCGTCGCCTTTGAGTGGGATCACGAGATAGTAGCTGTTGCCGGTGTAGTCGGGGTTGATTGCGGTTTTGGGGTCGTCGGTGTAAAGGGTGGCGGTCTTGTCGTCGTGGTTAATATGCAGGCGGGCGCGGGGGAATTCGTAGAGGAAGCCGGGGTCGCCGGCGTTCGCGGTCTCGCCGCGGACCAGGAGCGTCGAAATTTCAGGAAGAGCGGCGGGCTTGGTCGCGGGATCGGCCTTCGGAGCGGCGCCCTTGTCGGTGGCAAGATCGGAAGACGTTGCGACCTGCTCGTTTTGTGCCGGCTGGGTGGCCGGGGCGGTGGATGACTGCTGGGAGCGGTCACAGCCTGCGAGCGCCAGGCCGGCACAGACGGCGGAAAGAACCCATCGGTTACCAATCATGATGGAACTCCTTCACGAGACAAATCGAAGTATATCATAGATCAATGACGAGTGCGCTGGCAAACGTCCCGGCGGAATCCGACATCCTATGCGAGGGATGCGGCTACGTGCTCAACGGCCTGCCCGCCGGGGCCAATTGCCCCGAATGCGGCAAACCGACCGCCGAAAGCGCCGCAACCCTCCGCCACGGCCCGGCTTGGGAGCAATCGGGGCCGGTGTTGCGGCGATTCATTTCGACCACGCTGCAACTGCTGCTGCACCCTACCCGCTTCTACCGCGCCCTGCCTACTCGAAAGACGCGGGAATCTTCCACCCGGTTCGCGCACGCGCATTGGATGGTCGCGTCGCTGCTGCTGGGGGTGGCGGGGTATGCGCATTTCAGTTGGTATCTTTACCTGGGCAATCTGCCCGGCTCATTGGATCGGCTGAATTATCCGATTCCCGCCATGCTGGTTTTTGCGATGATCGTCTATCTTCTGTTGGCCGCGACGACGCGGGTGGCGGGGTGGCTGACGAGTTTGGAAGCCGGTTACTGGGGCATGCGGCTGCCGCTGGGGGTGGTGCTGCGGGGGCTGGATTACCATGCGGCACATTACCTGCCGGTCTCGATCATGGGGTTTGTGACCACAGTGGGATATCAAGCTTTGTTGCACTGGCGTTTCTTTCTGGTCAATTACGTTTCGGCGCCGACTTACCTTTATGTGCTGTGCGGGGAGGTGATCGTGGCGGCGGTGTATTTGTTTAAGACGTACTGGATCGGGATGAAGAACATGATGTACGCGAACGCGTAAGATTTGCGATTTGCGAATGGGGAGAGGTTATCGATATCAGATTTGAAATCTGAGATTTAAAATTTGAGATTCGGATCACGTGCATTTCGTGGTGGCCGGCAATCGCAACTTGCGAACTTCGATGGTTTACTTCTCCTCCAGCCCGCGTTTCGTCGACCACCGGACGGGGCCGCAGCATCCCGAGCGGCCGGACCGGATCCGGGCGGTCGCGGCGGCGGTGCGGGCGGCTGGACTGGTTGATTCTCCCAATCCGTTTCCGGAGTTTTCTCTCGACTTCGGATCGTTTCCCCCCGCCCCCGGCAAAGTCCTCGAACTGCCTGAGCCACAACCCGCGGACGAAAAATGGATCGAGCTGATCCATCCGCGGGCGCACATCGAGCGCGTGCGCCATTTTTGCGAGATCGGCGGCGGCGTGCTTGACCAGGGGGACACGCCGGTTTCCGAGCAGAGCTTCGACGTCGCCAAACTGGCGGTCGGCGCGGTATTGCAATGCTGCGATGCGGTGATGGCGGGGACGGCGGCCCGTGCGTTCGCGGCGGTGCGCCCGCCGGGGCATCACGCGGAGCCGGACCGGGCGATGGGGTTTTGTCTGTTTGCTAATGTCGCGATCGCCGTGCGGCATTTGCAAGCCCGCCATAGCGTGGGAAAAGTTGCGGTCGTCGATTTCGACGTCCATCACGGCAACGGCACGCAGGCCGCCTTCGAGACCGACCCGACCGTGCTGTTCATCAGCCTCCACCAGGACCCGCGCACCTGCTACCCCGGCAGCGGCTATGCCTGGGAAACCGGCGAAGGCGCGGGAACGGGGACCATCATCAACATCCCGATGAACCCCGGCTCGGGCGACGCCGAGTACCTCAATGCCTTCCACACGCGGGTGTTACCGGCGCTCGACGCGTATAAGCCGGAAATGCTGCTGATATCCGCCGGGTTCGATGCGCATCGGGACGACCCGCTGGCGCAGATCGATTTGAGCGAAGACGCGTACGAGCAGATGACGAGGCTGCTCGTGCAAGCCGCGGACGCGCATACGAAGGGGCGGATCGTGAGTGCCTTGGAAGGCGGGTACAACCTCCGTGCGCTCGGGCGAAGCGTGGTGAGGCATTTGGTGGGGATGATGTGAGGTGAACTCTTCCGGATTTGTCTGACTATCGCCGATCTTTCCCCTATAATCCGCGCTCTATTGCTACAAAGGAGATGACAGGTTTGGGAGAACTAAAACGCACTGAACTTTCGGTCCGGCAAGAGCGGGCCGTTCTCGTCGGGGTGATTCTGCCCGGTTCCAACGCGGACCCGCGGGACCCGCTCGGCGAGTTGGGGTCGCTGGCGAACACGGCGGGCGCGAAGGTCGTCGGGGAAGTGTTGCAGAAACGCCAGAAGCCCGACTCGGGTACCTACATCGGCAGCGGCAAGGCCGTCGAAATCGCCAGGCTCGCCAAGCAGGAGAACGCCGACGTCATCCTCTTCGACAACGACTTGTCGCCGGGGCAGATCGGCGGGCTCGAGAAGGTCATCAACAAAGAGATCGATTCCAAACGCGGCGAAGGGATCAAGATTCTCGACCGTTCGGAGCTGATCCTCGACATCTTCGCCACCCGCGCCCAGACCCACGAGGCCCGCCTCCAGGTCGAGCTGGCGCAGATGGAATACACGTATCCGCGACTCGCCCGCATGTGGGGCCACCTGGAGCGCATCGCCGGCAGCGGTGCGGGAATGGGCATCGGCACGCGCGGGCCTGGTGAAACGCAGCTCGAAACCGACCGCCGAATCGTCCGAAAGCGCATCTCGCATCTCAAGTCGGAGATCGTGGAGATCCAGAAGCGCAAGACCCGTCAGGTCGAGCAGCGCACGCTCGAGCATTTCACCGTCTGCATCGTCGGCTATACCAACGCGGGCAAGAGCACGCTTTTCAACACGCTCACGGCCGCGGGGACCTACGCGGACAACAAACTCTTCGCAACGCTGGACACCAAGACCCGCGCGTGGCGGCTGGAAAAGGGGACGGAAGTGTTGCTGAGCGACACGGTCGGTTTCGTGCGCGATCTGCCGCACAATCTGGTGGCGAGCTTCAAGGCCACGCTGGAGGAAGCCGTGCACGCGGACCTGCTGCTGCACGTGCTGGACGTCGGCCATCCGCACGCCGAGCAGCAGTTTCAGAGCGTTCACGAGGTGCTCGAAGACATCGGCGTGAAGGGCAAGCCGGAGATGTTGCTGCTCAACAAGATCGACACGGAGGAAGGGGAAGCCGCGTACCCCTTCTGGCGGACGCTGCATCCGGAGGCCATCCCCGTCAGTGCCCGCCACGGGAAAGGCCTGGCCTCGCTCACCGAGGCGGTCTACCAGGCCGTCCGCGGGCAGCAGGTGGACGTGACGCTGGAGGCGGACATCGCCAACGGCCGGCTGATCTCGTTCATCGAATCCCACAGCCGCGTACACGACCGGCAGTTCACGGACAGCCGCGTGCAGATCAAGGCGGTAATGGGGAAACGCACGCTGGCGGACCTGTCGCGCAACGAGCAGGTGGAGGTGAAGCTGGTGGAGGCGTTGCGGTAAGTCCGGGCGGTGTCCGCGACGTGTTGTTTCCAGGGCCACGAAGGGACGTAAGAAGTGAAGGGTTGTTGAATGGGCGGGTTCGATCAGACGCCGGGGACCGCACCGTGGCACGGGTTTTCAACCCGTGCGGAGTGTGTTCGAGAATTACAGTCATTCGACTACTGTCGCACCTTGCACGGGTTAAAAACCCGTGCCACGATGAAACGCCTCCGGACGATTGATCCCGAAGCGGGTAATCCGAGCCGAGATCCTTCGCCCGCCCGGGGTTGGTTGCATCGGCTATGTTTTCAACCCTCGGCTTGCGCCGTGAGCTAAAGTCTTTTGCCCCTCTGGGCTGGCCGGGTTCTACTATCGAAAGGCGCGGCGATGGGTGAGGGGATCGGGAGCCAATCGGGCGAGCAATCGAATGGCGCCCCCACCCTGTGGGAGCGCTGGCAGCGCGTGCCGTTGTACGTGCGGATTATCCTGGCCCTGGCGCTGGGCGTGGTGTTCGGGCTGGCGCTGGGGGAGCGCGCGAAGGTGCTGGCGGTGCCGGCGAAGCTGATCATCCGGCTGCTCGGGGCCCTTGCGCCGCCGCTCATTCTTGTGGCGGTGATTCACTCTCTGATGACCGCGAAGCTGGGGGCGGGCGTCGCGTTTCGGATGGTGCGGCTGCTGCTCCTCAACACGCTCGTCGCCATTGGCATCGGCCTGCTTGTCGCCAATACGGTGCGGCCGGGCGAGGCGGCACACCTTCAACCCGTCGCCGAAAAACCCGCCGACCAAAAGTCAGACGGCGACAAATTCCTCGACAAGTTAATGGAGGCCGTGCCGGAAAGCCTGGTCAAGCCGCTCGCCGACAACAACGTGATCGCGATCGTGCTCATCGGCGTGGCGTTCGGGCTCGCGCTGCGCTCGGAGCGCGAGCAGCCGGTGCGGACGGCGGTCGATCTCGTCGAGCTCGCGTACCGGGCCATCCTGAAGGTGCTGACGTGGGTGATCGGGCTGGTGCCGCTGGCGGTGTTCGGGGTGGTCGCGGGCGTGGTGGGCACGATGGGGTTTAAGCCGTTTAAGGCGCTGGGGACGTTCGTCATTGCGGTGGAACTGGGTCTGGTGCTGCAAACGGTCTGGTATCTCGCCCGAATCCGGCTGTTTTCGTGGGTGCCGCCGATCAAGCTGCTGGCGGACATGCGGGACGCGATCGTCATGGCTTTCGCGACCGACAGCTCCACCGCGACGATGCCGGTGACGTACAAATGCCTCGTGGAAAAAGTGGGCGTCCGCGAGCAGTCGGCCCGACTGGGCGCGTTGATCGGCACGAACTTCAACAACGACGGCACCGCGCTTTACGAAGCCATGTCCGCCCTCTTCATCGCGCAGTTGCTCGGCCGCCATCTGGGCTTCGGGCAGCAGCTCGCGGTCGTGGGATTGAGCATCATCGCGTCCGTCGGCGCCGCGGGAATCCCGGAAGCCGGGACGGTGACCATGGCGCTGGTGTTCAAGGCGGTGGGATTGCCGCTGGAGTACATCCCATTTCTGCTGACGGTGGATTGGTTCCTGGACCGCAGCCGGACGGTCATCAACATGCTGGGGGACGTGAACGTGAGCTGCCTGATGGACGGAAATGGGCGGGAGGACTTACTCCCTCTCCCTCCCAGGGAGAGGGTTGGGGTGAGGGTGGAGAGTTAAAGGTTGGTGACGGCGCGTTTCACAATAACGCGCGTCCTCAACATCTCACGCTTCACCCTCACCCCGGCCCCCTCCCTGGGAGGGAGAGGGAGGAAGAACCTACTCTTTCGCCGCCGTGGCGCCGGTGGAGGGCACCACGCCCGGAACGACCACGGGGGCGACGGGCAGCGGGCCGAAGGCGTATTGGGCGGGGGTGTAGCTCTCCTTCGAGTTCAACGCCTCGTCCCACGAGATGGTCTTGCCGGTGTAGGCCGACATGCGCCCGGCGATGGCCGCAAGGGTGCTCTTGCACATGTAGTCGCCATTGTTGATCGGCTTGCCGTCGCGGATGCTCTTGAACAGCACGACGTGCTCGGCGTCGTACATGTTCACTTTCGAGGGCTTGCGCTTCTTCACGCTTTCGCCCGCCGTGATCTTGTGATTCATGATGTCGACCACGCCCTTTTCGGCGTAGACGTAGTCGCTGACGTCCGTGGCGCACTGCACGAACTGGCGGCAGCTCGTCACCCCGCGAACGCCGTTCTCCCATTCGTAGCAGGTGTTGAAGTGGTCGTAGATGTTGCCGTACGCGGCGCTGGTGCGCTGTACGCGGCCGCCGGTGGCGGTGACCTTGGCGAAAGGCTCGTCCTTCATGACCCACATCATTTTGTCGATACTGTGGATGTGCTGCTCGACGATGTGGTCGCCGCTGAGCCAGTAGAAGTAGAGCCAGTTGCGGAGCTGCCACTCCATGTCGCTCCATCCGTTCTGCCGGGGGTTCATCCAAAGACCGCCGGTGAGGTAGTTGTGCTGGAGGAGCCGGACTTCGCCGACCGCGCCCTGGTGGATGTCGTCGACCACTTCGCGCTTCACGTCGTCGTAGCGGTAACAGAGGCCGGAGACGAGCGAGACGTTCTTGGCCTTGGCGAGTGCGGCGGTCTCCATCACTGAGCGCACGCCCGGGCTGTCCACGGCGACGGGCTTCTCGCAGAAACAGTGTTTGCCGGCTTCGACGACCGCCTTGACATGCATGGGGCGGAAGTGCGGCGGGGTCGCCAACAGCACCACGTCGCACGCCTCGATCACGCCCTTGTAGGCATCCCACCCGCTGAACTTATGGTTGGCGTCCACCTGAACGCGGTCGCCCACTTCGGAGTTCTTCAACTCGCCGAGCTTGGTGTCGAGCTTGTCTATGAACATGTCGCCCAGCGCGACGATTTTGGCATTGGCGTCGGCATGAAGCGCGTTGACCGCGGCCCCGCCACCGCGCCCGCCGCAGCCGATCAGGCCGACTTTCAGCGTGCTGCTTTCCGCGGCATGAACGCTGCGGGGGATGACGAGCCCCGACGCCGCAGCCGCGGCGACGACGGCGGAGGTTTTCACAAAATCCCGGCGGGTGGTTTTGCCGCTGGTTCCGGTGTCCTTTTGCATTGCGAATGTCTCCGTCAAAAAGTGTTGCGAGAATGGCCGGCACGAGCCGCCGGGGCCGGCATTGTACCCGGGCGGGCCTTAGCGCGAAGCCCCGTCGCCGTGTCCGGCGAATTCGTGGAAGCGTCTGGACTCCCAGACCCGAACGTGGTCGCCCTCGTTCCTCGTTATACGCGCCGCCGCCCCCGGCGTTCGCTCGATCAGCGCGAGGCCTTTTTCCGGCCCCATGATGCACACCGCCGCGGCCAGCCAGTCGGCCACCGTGTCATCGGGCGCGATCGCGTTCACGCAGATGCGGTCCGTGAGCCCCAGGCCCGTCGCGGGGTCGATGATGTGTGAATAGCGGACGCCATCGATGATGACGAACCGCTCGGTGTCACCCGAGGTGGAAACGCCGTAATCCCGTAAATTCGCGTACGTTGCGGGCGTCTGGCCCTTGGGTTCGAGCGACGCGAGGGCGATGGTCCACTGCTCCTTGCCGGGCGGCGGCTGCCCGATGCTTAAGTCCCCCGCCGCCCCGACCAGCGCGCGGTCAATACCGAACTTCCTAAGGACTTTGAGTGCTTCGCGTGAGGTATATCCCTTTGCGATCCCCCCCACGTCCAGCCGCATGCGCGGGGCCAAAAGTTGGACCGCGTGGTGTTCCGAGTCGAGCCTGAGGAAGCGGTAGCCGACCGATTTGCGAGCTTCCTCAACGCGCTCGGGCGTGGGCACCTGGTTCAATTCCCGCGACCGACGCCACAAACGGACGAGCGGCCCGACGGTGATGTCAAACGTCCCCTCCGACTGCCGGGCGGCGTCGAGGGAGTATTCCATCAGCCGATACATATCCTCGCTTACCGGCACCGGCTGCGCCATCGGCCCGTCGAGCGTCTGCTGGGAAAGCTTGCTCAGCTCGCTCTTGGGGTCGTAGTCGCTGAAGATGCGGTTGAGCTCGTCCACCCGCGCCCAAACCGCGTCCGCCGCCCTGTCGGCAAGGGCCTTGTCAGGGGCGTACATAAAAATGCTGAAGACCGTCCCCATTTTGGGCGCGACGTATTCGAAGCGTTGGAGGTTGGCGTCGGCCGCCGTGCGCGTCGCGGGCTGCGATGCGGCGGGGTCATTGACGCGAGACGCCGTGCACCCCGCAAGCGCGGCACAGGTCAATACTAAAATGGACAACAAGATCAAAGTCTTCATCACTGGCAGTAAACCTCATCACAAGAACCACCCCCAACGCAAGCATACCGCGATGGCAGCCAAGTAGGGTGGGCGTACTCGCCCACCATTTGATTGCATGGGCAACTTTACGGAAGACGGTGGGCGAGTACGCCCACCCTACATGCTTTCGATCCGGGTACGGATCGAACTGCCGGACCAGAATACGAGTATCAACGCGACCACAGGTTTCACAGATTAAAGACTGGGTCTGTGCGACGGTCTTTAATCTGTGAAATCTGCGCAATCTGTGGTCGCGTTCCTCGGACTTCCTTCAACCCGTGACGTTGACAACTCTCTTTCGCTCGCCGTCGAGATGTTGTATTCAAACGCCACCAGCCATGCGAGCCGCGCCCAGCCCTATTTTCCTTCCCGGCACTGCGGGAGAACACCGACGCGCGGGACGCGTGCCGTTCGCGATGCGCTGGCCGCCCGAAGGGCCGCTGCCGTTGGAGATGCGTCGGCGGATCTGCTGCATCATCCCTTGTTACAACGTCGGCGCGCTGTGTGCGCCGGTCATCCGGGAGTGTGCGG
>JAQGHH010000222.1 GCA_028288945.1 Phycisphaerales bacterium | reverse complement strand
GCGTCTTCGACCGTCAGGCCCAGGTCGGAAATCCGCTTGGCGAGGTCCGGGAGAGTGCCGCCCTTTTGGGTGTAGACTTCGATGTCGCGGAGCCACGGTTCGACGGCCTGGTAGCCGGCCTTCGAGGCGATCTCCAGCAATTCAACGATGCCGAGATTCGCGCCCATTAGAGTGGCAGTATTGAGGCAATAGCCGAAGGGCTCGGACGGGGTGCGACCGGGGGTGGGGCGGGCGGCGGGAAATTCTTCGGCACGAACCCGGCGCACGGAGCGGCCGGCCAAGGTCGCGGCGGCAATGGCGGTGCCGGCTTTTGCGAGAACTTTACGGCGCGTCGGTGGCGTTTTCATTCGTGCTCCTGAAGACCGTGCGATAGGGAAAAGCTAACCACCTGAGTGTGGCATGAACGCGTCGCACGGGCAAGAGATCGCGCTTGGCCGCGGTACCCAATTCGGCCCCAATGGACGATGGACGCTGACGGTGACTCCGGTGTGGTTGGAATCACGCCGATCTTACGTCGGCGATTGTCGCGGCGGGATCGAGGCGCTTGGTCGCGGGGACGGGGTAGGCGATGCGGCCGTGGTAGATGCCCAGAATGGTCTTCATCATCGTGCGCTCGATCTGCTCGAGATCCTTCATGGTCAGGTCGCATTCTTCGAGCTGGCCGTCGAGCAGGCGCTTCATGACGAGCTCGTGGACGAGCGTTTCGACGCGGTTGGCGGTCGGCTCGGCCAGCGCACGGCTGGCGCTTTCGATGCAGTCGGCGAGCATCACGATCGCGATCTCGCGGGTCCGTGGGCGCGGGCCGGGGTAGCGGTAGTGATGGTCCTTCACCTCGTTGCCGTCGTCCCCGCGGCCTTCCTGCTGCGTGCAGGCCTGGCGGTAGAAGTATTCGACGAGCGTGGTGCCGTGGTGCTGCTGGATGAAGGGCATGACGCTGGAGGGGAGGTTGTATTCCTTGGCCAGCTCGACGCCGTCCTTCACGTGCCCGGTGATAATGAGGAACGAGACATTGGGCGTAAGGTTGAGATGCCGGCTCTCGCCGCCCGCCTGGTTTTCGACGAAATAGTCGGGCTTGTTGATCTTTCCGACGTCGTGGTAGTAACTGGCGACGCGGCAGAGAAGGGCATTGGCGCCGATGGCCTCGGCCGCCGCCTCGGCGATTACGCCGACCTGGAGGCTGTGGTTGTAGGTGCCAGGCGCCTCGACGGCCAGGCGGCGCAGCAGCGGCTGGCTGGGGTCGGCCAACTCGAGCAGGGTCATGCTTGTCGTGATTTTGAACGCCTTTTCGACGAACGGAAGAATGCCCAGGACGACGAAGCCGACCGTCAATCCCGCGGCGCCGGCGTAGAGGCAGTTTTGCTGGATGTAGTCCCACGGGTCGAACTGAAGCAGTCCGACGGCTGCGGCGACGAACGCCATGGCTAGCGCCGCCACCCCGCCCACTTCGATCAGCTTGCTCCGCGTGCGGATGTCATCAAGCAGGAAGCAGACGGTAAGCACGCCGACCCAAAGGATCACGAAGAACGGCGCGCCCTGATTGAGGGCGATGGTCGCCAGCAGGCCGTGCATGCTGGAGATGCCGATCGCGGTGCGCTGGTCGTAGGCGACGGTGATGATCATCGCGACCAACAGCGTCGGCGCGATGCCGAACAGATAGAGGGGGCCGTTGCCGATGGCGGCGATCTGGTTCAGCAGCAGCATCGCCAGCAGCAACGCGGCGATCGCGAGGGCGCGCGGATGGTTCTTAACGGTTCGCGGCTGATAGAACCCGAGATAAGCCGATAGGACCGCCGTGATGGCGAATACGATCCCCGCCACACCCAGACGCGCCTTCCACTTGGAGCCGCTGAGGGTTTCGATGTACTTATGGTTCTCGGCTCGGAGCAACTGACATTCCTGCAGGCTTAGCGCATGTGCGGGGAGTTTGTGGACGAGCACCTGGTTGGGGCCGAAGGCGACTTCACCTTCGCTGGAGGGGACGTCACTGGAAGCGCGGGCACTGGCCTCAGCGGTTGCCGCGTCGTCGAGCAAGTGGGTGGGCTTGAGCTTAGAAAGCGTGAAATCCACCACGGCGGGCTGCAATGCCAGGACGAATCGATTCTGTGCCGCCGCGGTAAGAATGTTGTGAAACTCGTCGCTCTTGAGAGTGAACGTACGCGAAGCCTCGATCGTGCCCGTCCCGGTGAGGCGAATGTAACGCTTGGCGCGGATGTCTTCGTGGCGCTGGTCTTCGTCGAGGATGAGGATGGGCCATTCCTGGCCGCCTGCGGATATGCGGTGTTTGCGGAGGTCTTCCACGTAGTCGGCCACGCGCCTGGCGTACTCGGCACGGGCGGAGGGGGCGGCGTAGCTGCGAAGTTTGGTGGCCGCTCCGTCGCTGAGGAGGGGCTTGAGGTCAGCAGGAATCTCGGCTGTGCCGGTCAAACGCTCGGGCAGTTGCAGCAAGCCGCTCTCGACGTCCGACCAAACGTCGCCATTTGAGGCGTAGACGCGCGGCTCGCGCGCCGAGGCCTTGCGGCGTTCGGATTCCAGGCGGCCCGGGTCGGAATACCGGAAGGAGACGCGGCTGACGATATCGTGGCTGAGCCACTGGCCGGGACGGTAGGGAACGACGTCCTGGCGGAGGATCAGGATGCAGGTTGCGACGACAAAAAAGGCCGCGGCAATGCCCAGCGATGCGGGCACGCCGTCCTCCTTAAGCTTCTGCCAGTCCCATGACTCCGAGTCGGGCCGATTCTTGCGAATCTCCGCCCGCCGGGAGCGACTTTTTGATGGCAACATAGGGTGCGTAGTTGTCAGTTGTCAGGAATAGTTGTCAGTTGCCAGTTGCTAGTTGCCAGTGAGAGTAAGAAAGAAACCCTCTTCTCCACTGGCAACTGACAACTGGCAACTGACAACTATTCTCGGCAACTGGCAACTATTCCAGCAACTAGCCCCGCTCGTACGCGTTCACGATGTTTTGCACTAAACGGTGGCGTACGATGTCCGAACGCAATAGCTCTACTTGGGCGATTCCCTTGATTCCTTTGAGTTTTTCGACGGCATCCACCAGGCCACTGCGCGTGCCGTCCGGGAGGTCTACCTGGCTGGTGTCTCCCGTGATGATCATTTTCGAGTCGTGGCCCAGGCGCGTGAGGAACATGAGCATCTGCGACGGCGTCGTGTTCTGGGCCTCGTCGAGGATGATGACGCTGTCGTTAAGCGTGCGGCCACGCATGAAAGCCAGGGGGATGACCTCGATCACGTCGTTGACCATGAACCGCTTGACCTGCTCGAAGTCCATCATGTCATGAAGGGCGTCAAACAGGGGCCGCAGGTACGGGTTGACCTTGGCCTGAAGGTCGCCGGGCAGGAAGCCCAGTCGCTCGCCGGCCTCGACGGCCGGGCGGGCCAGGACGATCCGGCGGGCTTGGCCATGCTTTAGCATGCTGGCCGCCGCGGCAACGGCCAGATAAGTCTTTCCGGTGCCGGCGGGGCCTATGCAGAGCGTCAGGTCATGATGCATGATCGCGTCGAGATAACGCTTCTGCCCGTCGGTCTTGGGCTTGATGGCGTGGCCCTTGGCGTAGACGTCGATCTCGTCGGCGGTGCGTTCCCGGTGCTGGTCGTTGGCCTTGCCGATCGCCTGGCCGACGTCGTCCACGCTCAGCCAGTCCTGCCGGCGCAGCTTCTTCTGCATCTGTTCGAAGACGGCGGCGGCCTTGCTGACCTGCTCGGCGTCGCCGCTAAGGCGCAGCTCGTCCTCCCGGCTGACGACCTGCACGCCGAAGGTCTCTCGGACCATGCGCAGGTAGCGGTCGGCCGACCCAAAGAGGGCCAGTTTCTTGTCGGGTTGTTCGAGGGTAATGCTCAGGTTCACAGCTATTTGCGGGAAGGGCATCGAAGCGATGGCCAGTCTACCGTCCCTGTAATCAATACGACCCGGAGCCCGGGAAGATCGGCTACGCCAATGCCATCCGAGCGCCGTTCCCGATTCGAGCCCCATTGTCCTCAGACGGGGGGCGGATGTCGAGTGAAAGAGTGCCCCATAACAGCCTGCGTCGGCCTGATTGGGCCCGATGGCAGTAAGCTGTTCCCGAGAAAATACCTACGCTGGCGGCGGGAAATGGGAGGCCATGGTAATTTGTCGCCGAGCAATAAGGGGTAATGCCGCACATAGTACATCTTTAAGTTAATATGTTGCCGAAGCTTAAGCCAATTCATTACGGCTGAGAATGGGTGAAAAAGCTGAACAGCAGATACGCGAACGGGGCGGCGAGGAGCGGACTATCGATGATGTCGAGGATGCCCCCGAATCCGGGTACCACGTGGCCGCTGTCTTTCACCTCGGCATCGCGCTTCATCAGGCTTTCGAGCAAGTCCCCGGCCTGCCCGACTCCGCCAATGACTACGCCCAGGATGAAGCCCTCCCAGGGGGGTGGGTGAATGTGCGGAATGTGCCGTGCCAGGATTGCGCCAATGAGGCCGGCAAACAGGACGCCGCAGATGAGCCCTTCCCAAGTCTTGCCCGGGCTAAGCCAGGGGATGAGCTTGTGGCGGCCCAAGGCCCGGCCGCCGAAGTAGGCACCGATGTCGGTTGATTTGACGACCACCAGGATCGTCAGGATGAGCATGGTGCTGCCGGTGAAATTAGCGGAATGTTTGACGCGGAGGGCCATGAGAAACCATCCGAGCCCGCCGAGGTAGAGCGTGGCGAGGACGGTCCCGGCCATGCTGACGATGGCGTCCTGAGCCTGCCGGGACCACGCCCGCCGGAGGGCGGCGGCGATCATGACGAACACGACGATGAACGCCAGCGTGGAAGCCGCCACGACCCGGAACCAATCGAATTGCGTCAGAAAAGCATGAAACGCCAAAGCCCCCGATCCGAGGGCGGAGATGATCCGATACGGTCGCACGTTCTCGGCAGTGAACAGCACCGCCAATTCCCGGGTCGCCAACGGCAGCATGAGGATCAGCAGCACCAGCAGTCCAAGGCCCTGAATGCCGGCGTGGTTTGGGTTATGGGTGGCTCGAGCAAAGGGCTCGCGGGTCCAGCGTTCGGTTGCGTGGTCGAGCCAAAGCAGCAGGAATAACCCGCCGAGCATGAGCGGGCCGAAGGTGAGACGATTGCGGAGGGCCTTTTCCATGGGGTTGCCGGGGGAACGGTTGTAAGCGCGGATCGCGATTCAGGCAACCTCGCACGATGTTGCCATTCCTGCCTACAATGCTCTCCGTGGGGTGTGCGCGGTTTTCACAGGAGATAGACATGGTGCGGAATTTCGCGTTGGCAGTCGGGTTGCTTCTGATGACGGGGCTCATCGCCGGGTGCCGCGGCATTCAGCCGGGCACGCCCCTTTCCATCTACCACCGCGACAGCAGCGAAATACCAAAGACCCAAACGGTCGAGAAGGAAGGGTACTACGGCCTCTACCCCGGCAGCGGCGTCGATCCTCTCGACTCCTACTATTTCCATCCCGGCGACCGTTTCGGCTTCGAAAACCGCGAAGGCCAGATCGTCGGCGTCGCCCAGATCGGCAACGAAACCAAGACCGTTCCCTTGGGGGGAGTGCTCACCAGTGAGTACATCTGGAAGTTCCAGGGAGAGAAGAAGTAATGGCTAAGCGAGTCGAATACACAAAAGGTCTCCCCAATGCGACGATGATGAACGCGTGGAATCGGCTGGCCATCAGCATGCGCATCTCGCCGCCGGTCAGGTCCTCCGGGCATGTCGAATAGGAACCCGTCCACGCGGAAGATCACCGCTGGAGCGTGTTGCTCCGGTCGAGCGCGCCGAATCGGCGGTTGCGCTGGGAGAAGGCGAGGATCGCCTGGTGCAGGTCTTCGGCGCCGAAATCGGGCCAGAGCACCGGGCTGACGAACAACTCCGCGTAGCTGATCTGCCATAGCAAGTAATTGCTGATACGCATTTCGCCGGCGGTGCGGACGAGCAGGTCGGGGTCGGGCATGCCAGCGGTGTAAAGGTGCGAGGAGATCGCCGATTCGTCCACGTCTTCCGGCCGCAGCTCGCCGTCGCGGACCTCCCGGGCGATGGCGCGGACGGCGTCGGTGATTTCAGCCCGGCTGCCGTAATTGAGCGCCAGCACGAGATTCAGCCCGTCGTTGTTCTTGGTTTCCTCGAGCGCCACTTCGAGCTGGTCGAGCACGGGCTGGGGGAGATTGTCGGGCCGCCCGATCTGGCGGAAGCGGATGTTATTCTCCATCATGGTCGGCAATTCCTGGTGCAGGTAGTCGACGTACATCTGCATTAGGAACGAGACCTCGTCGATCGGCCGCTTCCAGTTCTCCATGCTGAAGGAATAGAGCGTGAGGAAGTCGGGCCCGCCGTGCTCCTTGCGGAGGCGGGCGCATTCGGTGACGACGGTGCGGACGGTCCGCGCGCCCTGCTGGTGCCCGCGGACGCGCTCCAGGCCGCGCTGCACGGCCCAGCGGCCGTTGCCGTCCATGATGACGGCGACGTGCCGGGGAAATCGGTTGGGCGGTATGTCAACCAGCAGGCTCATGCTCTTCCATTCACGATCCGGAATGCTCCCCATCCGTCCACACTATAACGCCGCAAACCCGAAAGGGCATACCTGCCCCAGCCCGATTTCATCAAAATGGCCTGCGGATTCCTAAAAAGATACAATTGTCCGGTATACGATGGCTTGGTTGGTTACCCAGGCGTGGCGAGGCTTCCGCATGCTCTATTCGACGACGACGCAATATGCGATCCGCGGCCTCAGCGAGTTGGCCGGGCGGGCCGGCGCTAAAAAGAGCATGATGCTCTATGAGCTCGTTGAAGGTACCACGCTCCCACGCGAATTCCTCGCGAAGGTTTTTCAGCGGCTCGTGAAAGCGGGCCTTCTCACCAGCGCCAAAGGCCGGGGCGGCGGATTCTCCCTCGCGCGAGCAGCCCACGACATCAGCCTCATGCAGATCGTCAAGGCCGCCGACGGCGACGAAGGCCTCGACCAGTGCGTGCTCGGGCTCGATCGATGCAATGATACCGTGGCCTGCCCGCACCACGACCTCTATAAGCCGATCCGCCAGCGCCTCGGCGACTACCTTCAGACCACCACTCTCGCCGACCTGGCCGCATCGCTTAAGACGAAGCCCACTTGGCCCGCGCACAGTGAGTAGGAACTTCTCGAATGAGAACTTCTCCGATGCCCAGTCGGGAGGAGTTCGGGTAGACATAGGAACAGCCGCATCCACGGAAGGACCGAAATCATGAATCTTCAAGCAAAAGAACGCGTGAACCCGTCTCCGGTCTCCCCACGAGACCCGCGCGCCCTGCCGCCGCAGATCACCAACGCCGCGGTGCGCGAATGGATCGCTCGCTGCGTCGAGATGTGCCAGCCCGAGGCCGTTTACCTGTGCGACGGCAGCGCCGCGCAGCAGCAGGAATTGCTCGACCGCGGCACACGGGACGGCACGCTCATCCGCTTAAATCAGCAGAAGCTTCCCGGTTGCTATCTTCACCGCTCCAACCCCAACGACGTCGCCCGTAGCGAGCAGCTCACCTTCATTTGCACGGCCTCGGAAGACATGTGCGGCCCCACCAATAACTGGATGGAAACCAAGACCGCGTACGCGAAGCTCCGCGGGCTTTTCGACGGGTGCATGCGCGGGCGGACGATGTACATCGTGCCGTTCGTCATGGGCCCGGTCGGCTCACCTTTGGCGAAGGTCGGCGTGCAATTGACCGACTCACTATACGTGGCTGTTTCCATGGCCGTCATGACGCGCATGGGCGACGTCGCGTGGAAGCAACTTGGCGAGGGCGACGAATGGACCCGCTGCCTGCACAGCCTCGGTGATGTGAATCCCGAGCGGCGGTACATCTGCCATTTCCCCCAGGACAACACGATCTGGAGCTTCGGCTCCGGTTATGGCGGCAACGCACTTCTCGGCAAGAAATCGCTGGCACTGCGCATCGCCAGCTACTTAGGCTGGCAACAAGGTTGGATGGCCGAACACATGCTGTTAATGGGTGCCAAGGGACCGGACGGCAAGAAGGCTTACATTGCCGCGGCGTTCCCGTCGGCCAGCGGGAAAACCAATTTCGCCATGATGACTCCGCCGGCCAAATACCAGGAGCAGGGATGGGAAATCACGACCGTCGGCGATGATATCGTCTGGATGTGGGTGGACCCCGCCACCGGCCGCCTTCGCGCGGTCAATCCGGAGGCTGGATACTTCGGCGTCCTACCGGGCACGAACGAGAAGACCAACCCCATCGCCATGCGGTGCATGGACCGCAACGCGATCTATACGAACGCCGCGCTGTTGCCCGACGGAGACGTGTGGTGGGAAGGGAAGACCGAGCAGCCGCCCAGGGAGGCGATCGACTGGACCGGCCAGCCCTGGACGCCTGACTGCGGCCGAAAGGCGGCGCACCCCAACAGCCGATTCACCGCGCCGATGTGCAACAACCCCGCGCTCGATCCCGCCGCCAATGACCCGAACGGCGTTCCGATCTCCGCGATCGTGTTCGGCGGACGCCGGTCGCGCACGATCCCGCTGGTCTACCAGGCCTTCAACTGGATGCACGGCGTATACGTGGGCGCGACGCTCGGTTCAGAGACTACCGCCGCCGCGACGGGCCAGGTCGGCGTCGTCCGCCGGGACCCGATGGCGATGCTCCCGTTCATTGGCTACAACATTCGCGACTATCTCGTGCACTGGTTTCGGATGCGCAAAAAGATGAAGGACTGCCCGCGCATCTTCCACGTCAACTGGTTCCGCCGGGACGAGCAGGGCCATTTCCTCTGGCCCGGCTTCGGCGACAACATGCGCGTCCTCAAGTGGATCATCGACCGCTGCCAGGGCCGCGCCTACGCCTCCGAGACAACGCTCGGCTGGATGCCCCGCGCCGAAGACATCGACCTCGAAGGCCTGAGCCTGACGGTCAGCCAGCTCGAAGTGATTCAGTCCGTGGACAACGACGCGGTGAAAAACGAGCTGCTCAGCCAGGAGGAGCTGTTCCTGAAAATGGCGGGGGACCTGCCCAAGGAGATGGTGTTTCAGAGGGAGTTGTTGATCAGCCGGTTGTGAAGAATCCGGGGTGGGCGACTGAAATGAATCGAGCAAATCACCACCCCGGCACTTCGCTCTCCCATGATGATCTGGCGTTCCTGCGCGGAAGTGTACGGTATGTTGGCGGCGAAGAAGGGGTGGCGTTTAAGGCCGACCTACTGGACAGCTTCAAACGAGCATATGACTCAGATCGGCGCACGCGCATCGAATCGGCGATCAGATCGCTTTCCGAATCGCAAATCCTCAGGCTGTGCGAGATGGATTGAGGACGAGCCGCCTTGGGGCCGCTTTTTACATGCCGGTTGCGGTATCATGCCCGTATGAGTGATGCGAACCGGCTAAGGCAATTCCTTGGCAAAATCGTGATAGTAGTTATCAGCCAGGTGTGCGTCGGCGCATGTGCCCCAACCGATAAGGGAGATGCTGGCGCGAGAGCGGCCTACTCGCCCCTTCCGATTGGGCCGGACGAACGGCCTTTTAAGGAGGGCGACATAAATTCTGCGGCGGCGCGGGGCGACCGGCTTCTCGTTTACCTTGTGCAACAGGCAAAGGCGAAAGGCCGGATGCCGGTGACATATCGCGCTTATCGGAGGTCTGCATCCGGAGGTTTCACCAGCATGGGGGCGCTCCCGAGCACCAATTTTGATTACTACCTGTTCGATGATTCGGGGAATATCGTCGCGTTTAGGAGTCGGCATGTCGATTAGGGCACGCCTTGCGCTCTGGGCATTTACGCAGCGAATTCAGGTATTCGGACCATTCAAAGGGCTCGGGAGGGCTCTGTCGAAAACGTCGAAATTCGCGCGATGATTTTCGAAAAGGCCGCACGAATATTGAGCTTTTCTATAGAGCCAGTCGGAGGTGAAAAGGTGACGCCCGTCATTTCCCCTGATGACGAAAATTGATGGGTGTCACCTACTCCACGCGGCTTTAACCCACGCGTCGTTCCCTTGGTGCTCGCGCCTTGGCCGTTGCGTCGGGCTGGGCGGCGGGGTGACGATGGATCAGGTCGCGCAGGTAACCCTCGGGATCGGCGGCTATGCGGTCCAGTAATCGCCTGGCGACCGGATGCGGGGTTCGGACACCTTGCTCCCAGCCCTGTGCTAGTTCGTCCGACACGCCCACCAATTGGGCGAACACTCGCTGACTCACACCCAGTTTTTTCCGGAGCGCGCGCACCGCCTTCGCGTCATACTCTCCGGGGGCAGAAACCTGAACATCGCGTACAGTCAGCGCAGTGTGGTCGCCGGTCCGAATCGCATGATGGATTTCCACAAGAGAGGCCGCGATCTTTCGCGCAGCCGGGCTCATCTTGTCAGGGGGCGTTGGCATTGCGAGATGTTTGGTGGCAACAGCTTTCATTCTTCATCTCCTTGTTTCAGGTCCGCACGGATCATTGCGATCCATTGGCGGAAGAATTCACGTTCTGCGGGGGTGAGGTTTGATTTCTCGTTTTTGGCAAACATGGCGAGAAAATAGATCGCCTGTACCTCCGAAAACACGACGTAACACACACGCGAAGCGCCGCTCTTGCCTTGGTTCCATGACGGTGGCGCAAACCTGATCTTCCGAAGGCCGCCTGTTCCTTTCATCACTGGCCCCGCCGCAGGGTTCTCCCGAATCAAAGACTCAAGCTTCTGGAGGTCTTCGTCCGTCAGCCGTAGGCGCTTCCATTCAGAAACGAACGGTGCCGGCTGAACGAATGTATAATCCATTGGTAAAATACTATCCTACATCGTACGACGGAACAACTGCGCTTGCCCCGGCGTGAAGCGAGTGCGCGCCTCTGCCCAATGACGACATGTGTTTTTTGGAAACCGTCACCACCCGAGCGTGTGCGGCACCACCCCAAGTCAGAGCACCCGTTTTCCTGGGAAAGTGCTCGCGCAACTTCACGCCGGGGCAAGCGCAGCGCCGCCCCGGATCCCCCGGCCTGGTCACCGTGCCCGGTGCAGTGCTCGATCAAAGGACGAACCACAGAGAACACAGAGGGCACAAAGAAACGATTTAAGTTTGAACGACATCGGCTTTCTCCTCCCGGCTCTGTGCTCTCTGTGTCCTCCGTGGTTCGTCCCTTTCCCGGCGTTCATCACCCGCGCAATCGGGAAGAACAGGTGAACCGCCAGGACGCCAAGACGCCAAGGGAAGGGGCATGCCGCAAAAGACAATTATTTTGAGCTTGCATTCGGTACGGCCGATGTTAGGATTCATGCGTATGCGCGATGGCTTTGCTGCGGGACGGGGGTCGATGGCAGGGCAGAAAACGGGACGGGGAGTTCGGGGAAGATTTCGGACGAGTCCCTTCTCTTGCGCGGACGCCGGGTTGGCGGCATGGCGAGCGGCGCGACAGTCTCTTGCAAATATGTGCGGTGCTCTGGACGCAAATTGCCGGCGGGCGGGGGGTTGCGGCGGGGAGGCCGG
>JAQGHH010000197.1 GCA_028288945.1 Phycisphaerales bacterium | reverse complement strand
CGCGTACTCGCGCGCCATTTCTTTTTCCCGAGTTTCCCGTACCTTCTGCGGCTCGATGAACGTGACGCTTCTCACATGTCTGGTGCTCGCGTGCGGCTTGATGATGCTGCTGGAGAAACGGGGGCTTCCGACGACCCTCGCCCTCACCTTCAAAGGGGACGTGAAGCGCGAAACACGCTGGCTCGCGCAATACGGGCAGTTTGTTTGCTCGGGCCTGGCCGCGTTGCTCGTCTGGCAGCTCGAGCCCAACCACGAACGCCGCAAGGCGGCGATCGTCATTGTCCTTGCCGTCTCGATGGCCGCATTAATCGCCACGCTTCTCAAGCGGCTGCTCAGCCGCGTGCGGCCGGGGCGGGAAAACGCCGGGCGATTTTTGGGGCCGAGTTGGCGACACGCGAATTACAGGGAGAGTTTCCCGTCAAGCCACAGCGCGTGTGCGGTGACGTTGTCGGTGATGCTCGTGCGGCTCTACCCGAACGCCGCGGCGACGTTCTGGACACTTGCGCTGCTGTGCGCCGTGCTCCGGTACATCATGGACGCGCATTGGCCCAGCGACGTGTTGGGCGGGATCGCGTTGGGGTATGCAGTGGCGTACGGGGCGGTGCGCGTGTTCCACGTGGCGTGAACGCCGGCCTGATGCGCGGCGCAGCACGAGCTGATCCGAGTCTCAAATCTCAGATTTGAAATTTACGATTTCCCCCGGTCGTCCTGCCGATCCGGATCGAGGACGGACGGATCCACCGGCCCGTCCTTCTCGCGTTCGCGATGGGCGGCGCTGTAGTTGGGGTCGTGAATTTCCGGCGCGAGCGTCTCGCTCGCCCCTTCGGGCACACCGGCGTCGTCGGGCCCGGTGGGCAGGTCGAATGGGGCGAGACCCGATTCGGTGGTGGGCCCGGTTTCGGTCGCCAGACCGCCGGGTGCCGGGGCGTTGATGCCGCCGTGGGCCGGCACGGACGGGACGCCGGAAACGGTCGTGCCCGGTCGTAACGCGCCGGGGGCGTTCTTTGGGGCGTGTGGATCACTCTGCCCCGGATACGGCACGTCGTGCAAGTCCGGCGGCCCGCTCTCGATCGGCCCCGCATCCGCACCGCTGCCAAGCACCCCCGCCCCCGGCACGGCGATCTCCTCGCCCGGTCCCGCCGGATGAGACCGATTCGTCAATTCCGGCGGCGGCCCCGCCTCAAACCCGGGCGACGGCTTGGACCGCCCGATCTGGCTGGCTGGGGATTTCGCACGTTTGGGTTTTTCACGGGCCATCGAATTTCTCCTCGTTGATGAAGCCGAGGCCGCCTCAAACAACGACCTGGACACCGGGGAGAAGTGAGCAACCTCTGCGCCGCACCAGTTGTGCGGCTACGGTTTGATCAACTCAGGATGAATGTCGTGTAACCAGCGCGTAACCGCTGCCACAAGCGCCGATGCAAATTTGGACATCTGCCCCGCCTCCGCCACTGAGATCACGCCAGCGGCGTCGTAGATACTCATGCTCCGCTTCTTGCGATAGCCGTCGAATTTAGTCACCTCGTTGACATCCAAGCCCACCGTGTAGGTCAATGATTGAATGACTCGAAAGTGGTTGGAGTCGCCCTTCGGAACTGCATAGGCGCTCGCCGCCAGAGCGGCGGAGGACGCCTGCAGCGCACCGTTGTAGGCGATATTGAAGCGCCAATCGTCACTCAGTCCCTGTGCCTTGCAGTCCTTCAAGTCACGGGCGGCTAGCGCGAGCAGATCGGCGATTTCCTGCGGGCTTGTCTTGTGCGGCTTGAGCCAGCCGTTCTTCTGCCAGTCGCTTAAGCTCATCTTCCCTTCCAATCAGGAACACCTTTTCCCCTTCCAATACGCGATGGAGAAAATGGTTTCCTGCTAGCCATTTGGCCCGGAACTCCGGCACGGGCAGAACGAACGGATTCACTTCACGGCCTAGGGATGCTTGCTCATGTCCAAACAGGGCGGCGACCTGCTCTACGGTAAGGTTCCCGTCGCGCGCGATGATCATCACGTCCACGTCGCTCTGCATGCGCTGTTCGCCCCGGGCAAACGACCCGAACAAGAATGCTACCACGATGTGTGGCGAGACTCGATGCAGCACGTTTCGCAGGACATCCGCGAGTCCGACCGTCCGCACGACGAGCTGTTTGAGCGGCTCAAAGACCGGCGAGTTAGGATTTGCGCGAAAGAACTTGTCCTTGTCCTTGGCGAGAATTCCACAAGCCGTGAGCTGCGCGAGTTCCCGTTGCACTGCGCCGGGCGAGCGTCCCGTCCTGCGGACGATTTCCCGTAGATAAAACGACTCGTCGGGCCGGGTGAAAACCAGTGAGAAGATCGCCTTACGCGTCTGCCCGAACAATACGGCCGCAGGATCGGAGGTTGTACTCATTTCGAGAACAATTGTACCTAATTTGAGTGCGCGATGTCAAAGCGAATTCTTGTTCCCAGTTACCCAAGACGGGCCGATGCTGCGTCTTCAGTGAGTCGCCTCACCGCACAATCGACGCCCTCGGCATATCCGGAACGCCTTCATCCCCAATTCGCCGCACTTACGAATTCCCTGACTGCCTGCGACTCAAGTCGGTGATAGATTTCGGAGCGTTCGCCCCTCCCAAGGAGATCTCCATGCCTTCCCGTGACGCAGCGCCCGAGCGGAACATTCACGTCGCCGTCTTCCCCCCGCGGGCAACCGCCGGTTCATTTCTGGAGATCTGGGCGGACGAAAAGCCGCGGAAGGCGGCGGCGATCGCGCCCGCTCCTGAAGCGAAACGCGGCATCGATGAACGTCATGAAGAGGACCCGGAGCGGTGGGACGGGATGTCGTAAGTGGTCACGCCTGGCTGGGCCCCAGCCACCAGAGAGACTCGCAACCGGGGCTTCCGTCCTCGGCTATTAATAAAACTCATTCGCCAGTCATCTCGCTATGCGGCGATTCCCAGCGCCTTCGCCATCTCCGCGCCGATCGTCGCCGGGCTTTCCGCCACGCTGATGCCCGCCCCGCGCAACGCGGCGATCTTGGAATCCGCCGACCCTTCGCCGCCGCTGATGATCGCCCCAGCATGGCCCATCCGCCGGCCCGGCGGCGCGGTGCGGCCGGCGATGAAGGCGACCACCGGCTTCTTCACGTTCTGCTTCACGAACGCCGCGGCTTTCTCCTCGTCGGTGCCGCCGATCTCTCCGATGAGGATGATCCCGTCCGTCTGCGGGTCTTTGGAGAAGAGGTCGAGCACTTCGTTGAAGTTCACGCCTTTCACCGGGTCGCCGCCGATGCCTACGCAGGTGGTCTGGCCGATGCCGCGGGTGGAGCACTGCCAGACGGCTTCATACGTGAGCGTTCCCGAGCGGCTGATGATGCCGACGGATTTGCCGGTCTTGGCGTCCTTGCGCGCGGTATGGATGTAGCCGGGCATGATGCCGATCTTGCACTCGCCGGGCGTGATGACGCCCGGGCAGTTGGGCCCGACGAGCGTGACGCCCGGCTTGTCCGCCAGGAACGCTTTCACCTTTATCATGTCGAGGACGGGAATGCCTTCGGTGATGGCGCAGATGACGGCGATGCCCGCGTCCGCCGCCTCCAT
>JAQGHH010000158.1 GCA_028288945.1 Phycisphaerales bacterium | reverse complement strand
TCGAGCAGGAAGACGTATTCGGCTGCGGTCAGGTTGAGGCCTACGCCGCCGGCTTTCAGGCTGATGAGGAACAGGCGGATGTTGTCGTCGGTCTGGAACTGCTGCACGACCGACTGGCGGTCGCGGGTGCGGCCGTCGAGATAGGCGTAGGGAACATTGTCCTTGTCGAGCCGCCGGCGGACGATCGACAGGAGGCTGGTGAACTGCGAGAAGACCAGCGCCTTGTGCCCGCCGTCAGTCACCTCGGCCAATTGGGGGAGCAGGGCGTCCAGCTTCGCGCTGCTCTCGTCGACCTTGGATTTGTCCAGCAGGCCCGGATGGCACGCGGCCTGGCGCAGGCGCAACAGCGCTTCGAGCACCTGGATCTTGTTCTTCGCGATCCCCTCGGTGGCGATCTTCGTGAGCAGCGATCGGCGGTAATGCTCCTTCAGATCGTCGTAGAGCTTGCGCTGCTTCGCGTCGAGCTCGCAATGGATGGTCTGCTCGACGCGCTGCGGCAACTCCTTGGCCACCTGCCCTTTTGTCCGGCGGAGGATGAACGGGCGCAAGGCGCGGGAGAGCACAATGCGCGTGGATTCGTCGACGGCCTTGCCGGCCGCGCCGGTGGTTTGGAAGGGCTTGGCGGCGCCGAGCATGCCGGGGTTGAGGAACTCGAACAAGCTCCACAGTTCGCCCAAATGGTTTTGCACGGGCGTTCCGCTGAGGGCCAGGCGGTGGCTGCCTCCGAGTAGGCGGGCGGCCTTGGCCGATTCACTGTTGGCGTTCTTCACCGCCTGCGCCTCGTCGAGCACGACGTAATCAAACCCCACGTCCTTCAGGAACGTGATGTCGTTGCGCATCGTGCCGTAGGTGGTGAGGATCAGGTCGTAGTTGGCGAATACGTCGGCGGACTTGGCCCGGCCGATGCCGGTGTGGTCGAGCACGCGAAGCTTGGGCGCGAAGCGTAAGGCCTCTTCCTTCCAGTTGAACACCAGCGACCGCGGCGCGACGACCAGCGACGGGCCGGGGCGCTGGGCCTCGGAAGCCGTGCCGTTGCTGCCGTTGGCGATGGCGGGTGCGTTCACACCGTTCGTCGATGTGCCGTCGCCATTGGTGGCTACGTGTCCGTTCGACGAGGCGCCGTTGCCGTTGGGCGCGACAGGCAACTCCCCCGTGCGCATCAACCGGCGCTCTTCGAGTAGCGCCAGCACCTGCACGGTCTTGCCCAGTCCCATGTCGTCCGCCAGGCATCCGCCGAAGCCGAAGATGCGGAGGAATTCGAGCCAGCCCAGGCCTTCGCGCTGGTAAGGGCGGAGCGTGCCGACGAAGCTCGGCGGGGCCTCCGCCGCTCGGACTCCGGAAAAATCGAGCAGCCGCTGGCGGGCCTGTTGAAAGACCGCGTCGCAGCTCACCTCCGGCTGCGAGGCCAGCAGCGCATCAAGCAGCCCGACCTGTGACTTGCCGAAGACGACGTGGTCGTCTTTTTCCTCGCCCATGCCGGCGAGCAAGCCGTATTTCTTGAGCCAGTCTTCGGGCAATACGCCGAAGGTCCCGTCGTCGAGACGAACGGTCTTTTCGCCCTTGCGCAGGGCGCGTAGCAACTCGGGGAGGGCGACGGTCTGGCCGTCGAAGTCGGCGTCGCCGTGCAGCTCGAACCAGTCGATCCCGCTGGAGACCTCCATGCGGATTTGCCCCGCCTGGCGGTAGAGACTGCCGTCGGCCTCGACGTGCCAGTTCTCGTTGATGAGCGTGCGGATCACGTTGGGCAGGTAAGTCGGGGCGAGTTCGAGTTTCGGCGGCTCGCGGTCGTAATACGAAGGTTTGCTCTGGCGGAATCCGATGGTGCGGAGGCGCTCGAACGCGTCGCGCTCGGCCTGCGCATCGCGGACGATCATCCGCCGACGCTCGGGCTGGTAGATGCCCGGGCCGGTATCCTCCGCCGCGACGGCATGCCCTTCGTAGTCGAAGGAGAGATCGCCGATGAGCTTGGGTTTGCCGTAGTAGGAGTCGCGTTCCTTGGGCTTTCTGACCCGCAGCCGCGGCTTGGGGGTGAGCGGCACGCGCTCGAACTTCAGCTCTTCGGGCAGCTCCAGCCGGGGCACTTCGGGCATGCTCAACAGGCGGCGGAGCAGCTCATCCCCCTCGGCCATGGGTACCGCGATTTCGCCTTGGCGGCGCAACAGCATGATCCATGCGAACGCACCGCCGTGGTCGAGGGGGGCGACGTGGGTAGCCGTGAAGACGAGGCCGCCGTTCACGAGCAGCACCGCATCCGCGACGGGCATCCGCCGGTCGTCACTGCGCAGCTCGCCTACGAGGACGAACCGATTGGCCGCGTCGTCGCGCCGGGCGACGAGCCAGAATTCCCACGGCGGGCCGTCGTCCCACGCGACGGCCGTCAGCGACTCATCGTCCACGTCCATGCGCAGCATGCATCGGCCGGTCTGGCACATGCGGCGGATCAGCGTCCCGTACTGCGCTTCCTGGAGCCGGAATCGCGACGAGCGGTTGGAAGCGGAATAGTAGTATCCGTAACTGTCGCGCTGCGCGCCGCCGAGCAGCGCGATCAGCTCGGCGTCTGCGGGGTCGGGCAGACGCGCGGAATCCTCGGAAGAAAGCGACTCGAACTTGGGTTTGCCCCACGAGCCATCCTTCTTGCGTTCGCGCGCCATGAGCTCGACGGTGAGCCCGTCGCCGCGGAGGGTGGAAGCCACGTCGATGACGTAGAGCAGCTCGCGGCCGGGGGGCCAGGCGTTGCGATTGGCGTCCGGCCGCGAGGTCATCGTCTGCCGGAGCAGCTCGAAGCCGCGTTTCCAGTCTTCGGGCTTTTCCTTGCGGGATTTGGGTGCCGCCGGGGGTGTCTTGCGGCCGGTGTCGAATCCGACCTGGACCGGGCCGCCCCGGCCGAAGTCTTCCGTGAGACCCGGGTCGTCAATCGGCACAAGATCCACGGGGCCCGGGCGGTCGAGCGGCGACAGCACGTTGCTGGCCTCGGCGACCAGCAGCGTCGCCCAGACATGCTGGCAGGGCTCGAGGGTGTCGAGGTAATCGGTGCATTCACAGGAATACGCCAGCTCGCGGCCGTCGCGCTCGAGCTCGACGCCGTAGCGGTGCCCGCAGTTGACGGTCGCCGACAGCCAGGAATCGGTGTGCTCGATGATGCGCAATTCCCCGCGCCCGCGGCATTTGACGCCCTCCTGGCGGACTTCGATGTCCACCTGATCGATGACCTTCGACAATAACGACATCATCCCATCCTGCGCAAAGCGGCCGCTGCCAAGCCTTCCTCGCACGAACCCCACGGCCGCGCGGAACGACACATCGTACCCTCTTTCGGTTGCTGGGGCGATGCCCCGGTCAGGGGTAGCACATCTTTTCTATACGGTCGCACTTTACGGGTGATCGGCGGGTGGGGAAGAGACCGCAAAGGCGCTAAGGCGCGAAGACATCCCCGAAGAGAAGTTGGGGAAGCTCACCGCGGAGACGCTGAGACGTGCTCGACCGCGGAGAGGGAGCACGGCGTCACCACCCGATCAAAAGCCCCAGCAGCGTAAGCACAATCAGCACCACGACCACTGCCACGATCCACCCGCGCCGCTTGGGCGGGGCGTCTTCTTTCGAAATATATTGTCCGCAATGCGGGCAGCGCTGGGCGTCCTCGGAGATTTCCTTGCCGCAGTGGGGGCAGGCTTCGGTGGCGGGGTCGAGATTCCAGTCGGCTTCCTCGTCGTCGGGATATTCCGACTCGTCGATGTCGTCTTCCGGTTCGTCTTCGTCGTGGTAGGTGGGCATGTGAGGCGTATTCTCACAAACTGCGGGCGAGGTTTACAG
>JAQGHH010000125.1 GCA_028288945.1 Phycisphaerales bacterium | reverse complement strand
TTGTCGGCGGTCTTGAACGCGTTGTTGCGGAGGTAGCACCAGAGGACGGTCACCAGGCCGTGCTCGTGCGCCTCGGCGAACCATCGGCTGACTTCCTGAATCTGCCGATCGGCTTCGGGTGAGCCGAAATAAATGGTGGCACCGACGGCCGCGGCACCCATGTCCACAGCCTGCTTCACCTGCGCGAAAGCGATCTGATCGAATTTGTTGGGGAAGGTCAGCAGCTCATTGTGATTGAGCTTGCAGAGAAACGGAATCTTGTGCGCGTACTTGCGGGCGACCGCGCCCAACACGCCCAGCGTCGAGGCGACGGCGTTGCAGCCCCCTTCGATCGCGAGCTTGACGATGTTCTCGGGGTCGAAGTACTCCGGGTTGGGCGCGAAGCTCGCGCCGGCGGAATGCTCGATCCCCTGATCGACGGGAAGGATCGAAACGTATCCCGTGCCGGCGAGCCTGCCGTGGCTCAGGAACTGCTGAAAATTCCGCAGCACCGGCGGAGTCCGGTCGGTCGCCGCGACGACCCGGTCCACAAAGTCGGGGCCGGGCAGATGCAGCAAATCCTTGGAGAAACCCCTGGCCTTGTAGCCCAGCAGATCGCCCGCGTCCTTCCCGAGCAATTCCTCAATCGAAGCACGCTTTTCGGCAGCCACGGCGGACCTCCTTCAAGGTTATCCCGACCGGCGAAGTGTATGCGCGGGAAAGGCGAGTTAGCAAACTAATTCAAGCATCCGGGATGGATCAAATCGGGAATAAAAGAGCAGAGCGAGATGAATTTCCGGGACGCCCTCGCGGTTCGTGCAGGGCGTACTTTAGTACGCGTTTTTTCGGTCCAGCGGGAAAACGCGTACTAAAGTACGCCCTACATGCACTTGGCTCCCTGGCGTTGTTGGCGCGATGAATTTCGCGACGACCTTACAGCTTATTTGGAAGCAGCCGCGGCACTGCGCAGGCGCTTGATGCGCTCCTGCACGTCGCGGTAGTTGAAGTCCATCTGCGCCACCTGGCTGTACTGTTTGATCGCGGCGGCCATTTCGTTGAGCTGTTCCAGCGTGCGGCCGTACCAGTAGACCATGTCCTTCGAAGTCTCGTCGCCGCGGTGGGGGTATTCTTCGATGACGATCTTGAAGGTGTCGGAGGCCTCGTCGTAGAACCCGGCTTCCAGGAAGCAGCGCGCCAGCAGCAATCCGGCCTTGCTGCGGAACTTGGGGTCGTTTCGCACGTGCTGGAAAATCGGGATCGCGTCCTGGAACTGGCGGAGCTGGAACAGCCGGCTGGCCATCTCAAAGCGGGCGCTGCTGTCGGTCGGGTAGTTCTCGACGATCAACTTGTACTCGTCGAGCTCCGCCTTCACCTTGTCGATCATGAACGCCTGATATTCCTTCTTCAGGTCGACGTCATTGGGGTCGAGCTTCAGGCTCGATGCGAGCGTGCGCTGCATGCGGTTGAGCTGCGAGATCTTGATCTCGCCGGCCTTCTGCCGCCATTTGAATTCCTTCGTCCGGCGATAGAAATCCTCCAGCAGCTCGATCGCGTGGTTCTCGTGCTCGAGCGTTTCGGTCGTCCGCAAGGCCTCGATGTATTTCGTGAACTTGGACCGGTCGTCGAGGTTGCTGCGCCACTCGGCTTCCGTCTCCGAGATCTTGCGGGTGAGGAAGTCGGTCGAACGGACGTCCTTGTCGCTTTCGAGCTGCTGGTCCTGGGCGTCCTTGTTGCGCATGCTCTCGCGGAAACTCTTGGCGCGGAGGTAATTGCCCTGCGTGAGCGTCTGCATGGCCGCGAGGTTCTTCATCTCCCCCGTCAGGTCCATGTCGTTGGGCCGCAGTTGCAGGGCGGCGTAGCACGCGTCCGTGGCGAGCTTGTATTCGCTCAGCGCCTTGTAGACGTCCTTGAGGATGATGAACTTGTTGTACTCGGGCTTGGTGGCGTCGAGGTTCGCTTTCAACAGGATGGCCGCGATCCACAGCGCCGTGTCGTAGAAGCCGGCCCGGTGCGCGCTCTGGAGCAGCACGACCATGTAGTCCCGGTTGCCCGGGTCATAGGCCAGAAGCCGCTCGGCGTTGAGCATGTTGGTCTTGTCTTCCTTGGTGCTGGTGGGGTGTTTGCGCTTCTCGAACATCCCCATGTCTTTGCCGCCGGAAACTTTTCGCTTGAGCGAAATATCGCGCAGGGCCTTGTGCGCGTCGATCTCTTCCGGATCCAGCGCGAGCCCCTGAACGTACATTTCGATGGCGTACTCGTAATTACCTGTGCCGGCGACGGTGGCGCCTTGAAGGAAGAACCGCTGTGCCTTCTTGCGGTCCTCTTCGGGAACGTCGCTGTAGCCTTGGGGGAGTCCGGTTTCGTTAGGGTTGGTCACGTTGGTGCGGTCCTCGTCCGTTCGGCTGGCCTGGGAAACATTCGATCCGAAATTTACTCGTAATACGACGAGCCTGTCAATCAATCGACGGAGCGCATAAACTTTCACCGGCGTACTCATTATACGCCAAAGGACGCCAAAGCGGATTCAACATTCATGGCCGAAGCACTTAAGATCGTTCTTTATCCCGACCCCCGGCTCAGGAAGCCCAGCACCGCCATCAAGCAATTCACCCCCGAACTGCGCGAACTGGCCGACGCGATGCTGGCCCTCATGCGCGAATACCACGGCGTGGGCCTGGCCGCCCCCCAGATAGGCAAAAACATCCGCCTGTTTGTCATGAACGCCACCGGCAAGCCCGAGGATGACAAGATTTACGTCAATCCCGTCCTAATCGAAGCCGAGGACGACGACGAAGCCGAGGAAGGCTGCCTGAGCATCCCCGAGCTGCGCGTTAAAGTCGTCCGGGCCAAGCGGCTGCAACTTGACGCCCAGGACCTGGAAGGCAAGCCCATCCATGAGGTCGCCGACGGATTCGTCGCCCGAATCTGGCAACACGAAGCCGACCATCTGAACGGCGTCCTGCTGACCGACCGCATGGGCGCCGTCGCCAAAATCACCAACCGCGGGCTGCTGAAAGATTTGGAAGAACAATACCGCCGGAAGACGGGCGGAAAGTAACGAAAACTCAGAAATCCGAATTCCGCAGGGAAAACTTTGCCGCGAAGGAAGAAAGAGCTTCAGATCAAAGTCGTGGCAGTGTGCGGGGATATCCGTCCACAATCTCGAAAGTCTTCTTCGTCTTACTTCGCTTCTTCGCGCCTTCGCGGCTAGTCTTCCGTCCGGATTTCGGGTTTCGGAATTTACCAATGTCCCTTCGCATCATTTTCTCCGGCAGCGGCGAGTTCGGCGTCCCCACCCTCGGCGCACTGCTGCGCTCGCAGCACCAGATTGTCCAGGTCATCAGCCAGCCCGATCGCCCCGCCGGCCGCGGGCGGGGGATGACGCCGACGCCCGTATCCCAGGCCGCCGTCGCGGCTAACCTTCCGCTCTTGCGGACCGACAACATCAACGCGGAAAAACTCCCGGACGCGGATGTGATGATCGTGATCGCGTTCGGCCAGAAGGTCGCCGAGGAAGTCGTCCATCACCCGCGGCTGGGCAGCATCAACCTTCACGCCTCCCGCCTGCCAAAATACCGCGGCGCGGCGCCGATCAACTGGGCGATCCTCAATGGTGAAATGGTCACCGGCAATTCCGTCATCCGCCTGGCGCAGAAGATGGACGCCGGGGCGGTGCTCGGGCAGTCCGAGGTCCCCATCGGCGAAACCGAAACGGCAGGCGAGCTGCACGACCGGCTCGCCCAGGACGGCGTAGCCCTCGTCCTCCGCGTCATCGACGATCTCGCCACCGGCCGCGCGGTGGAAACGCAACAAGATGAATCCCGCGCCACACTCGCCCCCAAACTTTCGCGAGCCGCGGCCAAGCTGGATTTCGCGCGATCGGCGGAAGAAGTGGCCCGCAAAATCCGCGGCCTCCACCCCTGGCCCGGCTGCCGCGTGCGA
>JAQGHH010000108.1 GCA_028288945.1 Phycisphaerales bacterium | reverse complement strand
GTGGTTCTGTCCGAGGACACGGTGCCGGGCAACGGCGACGACGTGGTGATCGAAAGACTGTCGGAACCCGGATTCGCCACGGCGGGCTCTGCGTCCATCACCGCGCTGGCGACCATCCCCGCCGGCCTGCTCCCGGGCAGCTATCACGTTCTCGTAGTTCTCGACCCCGCGAACGCCGTATCCGAGGCGAACAAAGGTAACAACCTGTTCGTGTCGGCGATGGCGGACGTGGTGATCCCCGCGCCGCCCGTTCCGCCCACGCCCAGGCCGGTGGTTGTTGGCGGCGTCAACGTGAACTTCGGCGTGAACGGCCTCGCCGGCCACAGCGTCGGCATCACGACCGTCGCGGACATCGCCCTGCAGCCCGACGGCAGATCGATCATCGTGGGCACGGGCGGACCGGCGGGTGCGCAAGAGTTTGTGCTCACCCGCTACACTGCGAATGGCAGCATCGATCGCACCTTCGGCAACCAGGGCACCGTCACGACCGACTTCGGCGGCCGCGACGACAAAGCCGCGGCGGTGTGGCTGCTGCCGGGCGGGCAGTTCCTCGTCGCAGGCACGTCCACGCGCATGGTGGGCGGCATCGCGGCCGGCTCGGCGTTCGCGCTTGCCCGCTACAACCCGGACGGCTCACTCGATACCACCTTCGGCCAGGGCACGGGCGAAGTGTTGACGAGCTTCGGCGGGGACTCGGCGCTCTCCACCTCCAACGACACCGCCCACGCGCTGGCCGTGCGGGCGGACGGGACGATTTTCGTCGCCGGCAGCTCTGACGCCGGCGGGAGCGGACTGGCGTTCGCCCTCACCGCCTATAACGCCGACGGCAGCCCCGCCGGCGCCATCACCAACGCCGGCAAGGTGCTGATCGGATTCGCGGGCGGCAACACGTCCGTCAGTGCGATCGCCTTCGCCAAGGACGGTGGACTGGTCGCCGTGGGCTCATTCCAAGATTCGAAGACGGGCGTCACCTCAATGGCCCTCGCCCGGCTACGGGCGAACGGGACGCTCAACAAAAGCTTCGGCAAGGGTGGCAGGGTTACCAAGAGCGTGCGTGGCATCGACGACGAAGCCACCTCCGTGGCGATCGCGCCCGACGGAAAGATCATCGTGGGCGGGCTGAGCGCAACGGGCTCCGCCGCGGGGGGGACGCTCTCCACCGACTTCGCGCTCGTGCGTTTCTCCGCCACCGGCCGCGTGACCCGCACATTTCACGGCGGGCAGGTGATCACGAATTTCGGACAGCCCACGGCCATCACGCGAATCCTGATCGAACCCAACGGCAAGATCATCGCATCGGGCAAAACGGCCGCGAGTCTCTCCGCGGTCGCGCCCAACGGCCTGAACCTCGCGCTCGCGCAATACAACGCCGACGGCACGCCGGACCTGACGTTTAACGGCACCGGCACGTCGATCATCAGCCTGAACGGCCAGGCGGCCCAACGGCCGGCCGTGCGTCCCGCGGCGGCGGCCGGCGCGAGTCTTGTCCGCGCAAGCACGGCCCGGACGGCGCTCGTCAGCTCCGGGCCGGGCTCCGATCTGCTCAACAAATTCGATCAACTTAAGCAGACCGCTCAGGGGGCGCTGGCCACGAACCAGGGGGGCGAGTTGTTCACCATCGGGAACAGTGGCACAGACACCATCGAAGCGGCGGTGGTCGCCAACGGCGTCGACCTTACGGGCAGCGGCCTGACGATCCGCGGCGCGATCAAGCCCGGCAAGACCGCGACGATCTCGTTCAACCTGAGCAACGTGGGAAACAGCGCCGCCACCGGCACCACATCCATTCAGGTCTTCGCCTCGCCCGATCAAACCCTCGCCAGCGGTACGATGCTCGCCACGATCGGCCGCATCAAGCTGAGCTTGAAGGGCGGGATTTCCAAACCATTCCAGCAGAAGGTGCCCGTCCCCAAGTCGCTGCCCGCCGGGACCTATTTCCTGCTGCTAAAACTCGACCCCGCCAACACGTTTTCGGAATTGGATCTGACGAACAACCTGCTCGTAAGCGGGGCGTCGCTCGTGGTGCGATGACCTGCGGCGCATTCGTGGCACGGGTTTCCAACCCGTGCGAAGTGGGTCAGTAGCCGCAGGCCGCGTGTTTTTCCGTCTGTCACTCCGATCCCCTCTCCCCCGAGTCCGAGGGAGAGGGGGTCGCACTTTGGCAGGCGTTCCATGGGAACAAACCAATAGGGGTGTAGCCCCTAGGGCGGGCGCACCCGCCCAATAGCTGAGGGCGCGGGCAAGCGGTGGGCGGGTATGCCCACCCTACAGGATTTCGCGTTGGCTCTTCTTCGCGTCTGTCTTCGCGGCTTCGCGGTTATCCGCACCGCGGCTTTTCCGACCGACGCGGGGTTAGAGCCAGCGGGAATGTTCGGCGGAGCCGAACCTACTGGTCCGCCCACTCTAATTTGTCCAGTAACTTCGGAGCCGGGCCGTGTCGGCCCGGTCGCAGCGTTGCTCGGTCTTCACTCCCTCTCCCTCGTACTCGGGGGAGAGGGTTGGGGTGAGGGGCCGTACTGCGAGTTGCTCCATTCGCAATGAAAACGCAACTCGAAGCTCCACCCCTCACCCTATCCCTCTCCCCCGAGTACGAGGGAGAGGGGACCAGAGCGGGCCTGCGGCCCGACCGGGGCGACACGCCCCGGCTCTGAAATTCACGGAGCATTTTAGGTTGGGCAGACCACTACTTTGGCTTCCGCGCGGCCCTCGCGGGTTTTGTGCCCTTTTCAATTCGGGCGCTCGGGCGGGCGACGGCAGGCGTCGCGGCAGGATTGGCGGGGACTGAGACGGCGATCGCCGGGCTGGTTTGCAGGAACCCTACGCTCCCGGTGAAGGTGGTGATGAGCTTCTTGCCGTTCAGGAAGACGTCGATGGTGTAGGTGACGGCGTTCGTCGTCTGGCTCGGCGGCGGGCTGGCGTCGAGGAAATTGAAGACGACCACGCGGTAGGTGCCGGCGGGATGGTTCTTGCCCCAGGAGGCCAGCTCCAACCCGTCGGGGCCGACGCTGTTCTTGGAGATCGCGCCGCCGCTCGTGCTGGTGCGGGGGTAGGAAGTGGAGCGAATCTGCTCGGACGCGGGGCTTCCGGGCGTAAGAGAGACGGTGAACGGGGGGTTGGCGACGAAGTCGGGCGAAGTCCGCGTATTGCGCGGGCTGAAAACGGCAAGGTTTAGGTCGTTCAGCGCGGCCGTGGGGCCGCCGGACCATTGCAGGACGAAGTCGAGGGAGCCGGGAAGTTTTGCGAAATCGCTCAGGTGGAGATTACCCACGACGACGTCGCCGCGGACGAATCCGCCGCGTTGGATGACGACGGAGATTTCGTGGTTCTCGAACTCGGTGCGGGCGAGGTCGGCCGACTGCGGCGCCAAGGCGTCGGCGGCGGCCTGCTGCACGGCGCTCGTCTGGCTGCCGCTGACGGCGGCGCGCCGTGCGCCGCCGAAGGGAATGCGCCGGCCGCTCGTATTCACGTAGATGGCACGGCCGGTAAGGCTGATGGCCTCGGGGTCGAACTCGGGCTGTTCGAAGAGGCTGACCTTCGTGCCGCGCAAAGCGAGGGCGCTGTTGGGGCTGCGGATGGCGGCGTCGTGCTCGAGCCCGGCCTGCTCGATGCGAACCGGCTCGCCCGCGCCTCCTCCCGCCGCGGCAATGGGCGCGACGTCATAGCGCATGCGGCCATGAGACAGCGCGATGTCCGTCTTGAGCTTATTCCCTTCCGCGACGGCCTGCCGGACTTTCGTCGTCCCCTGACTGTCGAGGCAGAAGGTCTGATCGGGGGGGATGATGAACCGCACCGCACTCTTGGGGCCGGTGCGGAACTCGGCATCTTCATGCAGGACCATCCCGGTCTTCGCTCGCACCCACGGATCGCTTTCGCTCTTGCGGACCTCCGCGGCATCGCCCTCGACGCCGGTGACGATCACGTTGAGATGTTTCGGCGCTGCCGGGGCCGACGGCGGCTCGGGGGCGTCGGCGAGAAAGAGCGGGTTGCCCGGAATACCCTGGATGCGGCCGAAGCCCATCTCTTCGTCGGAACTTGCGTCGGCGACAAATGAAGCGAGCTCCGGCGCATTGATGTTCAGATTCATGGCCCCCGACGTCGCGGGATTCGGATTCAGGCCGAACGCATGGCGAGGGACAATGGAAAAGACGAGATGCTTGCCGCCCTCCCCGTCGTCGGCGGGTGAGGGGGGTGAGGCGGCTTGCGTCTTGGAAGCTATTTCCGCCTGCCGGGCCGCTGTGGCGGCCAGGGGGCCGCCCGGGTGACGGATCTCCGCAGGCAGGAGCGCCGCGGGGGCGTCGGCGGGGCTGCCGTGCTGGAATTCCTCGGCCTTCTGCATGATGCCGACCAGCGCGCCGCCGCTGAGCGCCTGGTTCGGACTGCTCGGCGGATAGATGCCGCGGTATTCCAAGGCGCGCACCGCGTAGCGCGGCGTGGGGCCAAAGAGCCGCATCGTTGCGCCGCCGTCGATCTTGAGCGCGCCGACAAGAGCGACGGCCAGCGTGCCACGATCGACCGGTTCATCAGAGGCCTGATGAAAATCCGTCGGGAGCATCTTTCGTCCCTGTAGCGCCTTGACGCGCGCTGCGTAGTCGGGTGACGAGTCGGCGCCGTCCAGGTAAAGCAGAATCGCGTGAAACGCCTCGTCATTGGTCGCGACGGGCCGGGCAGAGAGGCGATACCAGAACTCAGTGCGGGCATGGGGATCGTTATCGGCCCACCCCTTGGGGAGCGGTTCGGGTACACGCACATTCTGGCACCCGGTGCCCATCGCGGCGCCGGCAAGGGTCGCAAGAAGCACGCACGTTTTTCGCCGCAGGGGCTTAGAAGGCATAGGTCACCGCAGCGTAGAGGAACTGACGAACGTGGTCCTGGTCGCCCGAGGGGATGGCCGTGCCGGGGAAGAAGATGCCGTAACGGACCGCCAGAGTCACGTCGTCCGTGATCTGCCAGTTTACGAACACGTCGGGCTCCGCGCCCAGGTAGCGGCTGTTGCCGGTGGGCTCGTCGATCGGTGCGTCGCGGTTGGTCTTGCCAAAAACGAAGACGTCCGTGCCGACCTGCAAGCCCCGGAACACCCGGCTGTCCGGGACCGGATAGGTGGACGCGCCGGCGCGCAGCACCATCAGGTTGGAAACCGAAGGCGTGAACGCCATGCCGGCATACAAGACGCCCAGACTGTTGAAGGCCCGGTCGGCCGACCCGGGGCGATTACCGCCAAAGGTGCCGGAGCTGTTGACGCGGTCGCTGTCGCCCGAAGCGATGATCCCTTCGAGCGTGAAGCGCGTGCGACGGCGGTCGTTGGGCAGGTAGTCGAATCGTAAATCGGCGGCAAAGGCCTCGATGCGATTTTCGGTCTGATTCACTGGCTGGAGACTCGCGGTGTCGTAGCTGTTGGAGAGCGTCCGGCCGCCCTCGTAACAAAACTCCGCGCCGTAGGCGAGGTTGTCGCTGAGCGCGCCGGTCGAGCCGACCCCGGCGTAGTAACTGTTGTACTCATAGCGCGTGGGGATGACGTGGGCATCGAGCTGCTGGGGGCGGTTGTAGTCGCGCTGGAACAGCACGTAGGCGTACGGATTGTGCCTGCCGACGGGGACCGTGAGCCGGGCCCCATAAAACCCGCGATGCGTGTTGTGATCGAAGTCCGGGCGGCTGGTGTCGAAGTCGATCGTCTCCTTCACCGTGACCGCGGCCAGCACGTCGA
>JAQGHH010000066.1 GCA_028288945.1 Phycisphaerales bacterium | reverse complement strand
AAATGTTCCACGATGAAGGGGAGGGAGAGGGCGAAGGCCGATCCGAAGGCGATGCCGATCAGGCCGCCGGAGACGGAGATCACCGTGGTTTCGATCAGGAATTGCAGTGTGATATGTTTGCGCTTCGCGCCCAGGGCCCGGCGGATGCCGATCTCGCGCGTGCGCTCGGTCACCGTAGCCAGCATGATGTTCATGATCCCGATTCCGCCGACGATCAACGTGAAGAACGCAATGCCTCCCTCGACGAAGTTGAAAATGCGGTTCAACCGCTCGGCGTTGCGGAGGATCTGGATCGGCGCGGAGATCTTCACGTCGTTGCGCGTCTGGCCGTCCGTGGCGACGATATTCTCGGCGATCGATGCCAGGTGCTCCACGTCTTCAATGGATTTGGCCTGAAGCCAGATTTCCGTCAGATCGATCTGCTTGCGCTCCATCGTCCCCGCCTGCCGGCGGACGGTGGTGTTGCCGAAGGCGGCGCGGGCGAGCGACAGGGGGAAATAGATGTCCATGTCCAGGTCGCGCTTCATCATCGCGGCCCCTTCGGAGCCTGCGCGCAGGCCCGTGGCCTCGAGGACGCCGACGATCGTGAGCATCAGGCTGCCCTGGCCGGAGGTGCCGATCTTGACGGTCTGGCCGAGCGGGTCTTCGTAGGGGAAAAGCTGGTGGGAGGCGGTTGCGCCGATGACGCAGACGGCTTCGCCGCGGTCGCTCTCCAGCGTGTTGAAGAGTCGGCCGCGGGAGAGGCGGAGGTTGACGATGTCGAAGACTTCGGGGGTGGAGCCGATGGCGTTGGCATCGACGCGGGAATCCCCGGCCGTCACCTTTTGCTCGGTGTCACGGAGCTGCACGACGTTGGCCAGGCCGGGCAGTTCCCGCAGGCGGTTGAAGTCTTCCTCCTTCAGGCCGTAAATGAGCGTGCGCTGCGTGCGGCTGGAAGCCGCGCTGCTTTCGGGGGGCTTGACGGATTGGATGAGAATGTTTCGCGCGCCAAGCTGCTGCACCTGGTCGAGCGCGGCCCGTTTGCTCCCTTCCCCCAGCGACACCATGATGATGAGGGCGGCGACGCCGAAGATGATCCCCAGCGCGGTAAGGAGGCTGCGCAGTTTGTGCAGCCGGAGATTCTTCAGGCCCAGCAGAAACGTTTCGAGTAGGAAGCGCGACATCGTTGCGTGTTATACGATTGAGCTTGACGGCGGTTGTCGGAGTGTCGGATCGTTCGTTGTCAGTTGTCAGTTGGGGGCGGGGCGGGGATGATGCCTCTTAGCGGGGATTGAGGGGCTGAACGAATAACTGACGAAGGGCACACATGTCGGAAACGATTTTTTCGAAAATCATCGCGAAGCAGATTCCGGCGAAGATCGCTTATGAGGACGAGCGGTACATCGTGATTCACGACGTTAACCCGCAAGCGCCGGTGCATGTGTTGGTGGTGCCCAGGAAGGCGATCGCCACGCTCAATGATTTGACGCCCGGCGATGCGGAACTGGTCGGCGGGATGTTCCTGGTGGCCGGGAAGGTGATGAAGCAGTTTGGCCACAGTGATTATCGGACGGTATTCAATTGTGGGGCCGGAGCCCAGCAATCGGTGTTTCACATTCATTTACATGTATTGGCGGGGCGACCATTTACGTGGCCGCCCGGGTAAACCCGAATACATAGGGAGAAAAAAGAAGACACCGGCTTTCTGGGCTCGGTGTCTTCCGGAGGGGAGAAAATGCGCCGTAGCGCTTAGCGTTTTAAGTTACCCATCTTCACCGACTATATCGCGGCAAAGCCCGCACTGTCAACTTTCGTTTTTTTGCGTCGTGCTTTGCCGTTGCGCGGCTGGTGAAAACAATCGGATACGCGGCCGGTAAAACTTAAATCTTTTGCTCCGAGCGGGGCGGACGTCCCGGATCACCCACCCGTACGACCGGCATATTCTTAACAAGTTATCGCCAGTTTTGCAAGTCTTTGATAGAATTTCGAATAATTTCTGTTGCAACCTCCAAAGCCGGCTTGGAGGCGTCGGAACGATCAAACTCAACCGCAGGGCCGAACCGGACGGTAGCCCGATTCGGGACCAGGAGGGCGGGGACCATCTCTTTCGTGCGCTGGGTGCCGTCCAAATAGACCGGGTAGACGGGAACTCGAGCCTTGATGGCCATTAAGGCTACGCCCGTCTGAAACGGCAGCAGCTCGCGCGACAGCTCGATCTTCCCTTCGGGGAAAACGCCCAGGACGCGGCCGTCCTTGAGCGCCCGCAGGGCCGAGCGTGTGGCGGCCATGTCCCGGCCACTGCGTTCGACGGGAATTGCCTCGACCGTTCGGAATATCCAGGTCAGAGGCTTCAGGTCGTAATATTCCTTGGCCATCATCCAGATAATGAGCCTGCTGCAACAGGATTGGAGGAGCAGGGGGTCGAGCCCGCTGGTATGGTTGCTCACGAGGATGGCGGCGCCGCTATTGGGCAGGCAGGGGGGCGCGAGCACGCGGACCTGGTGATAAAGACGGGCCAACGCGAGATTTGCCGCCCCCAGGAGGCGGACGGGCAGCCGGTTTTCCGGCCGGTCGTATGGCTTTCCCCAATGGATCACGGGGCAGGGAGATACAGGAAGACGGGCCGGTTTACCAGTCCAATGCGGGGTAGATAACTTCCGCGAGGACTGTGCAGCTATTTCCCACTGGGCTTCAGTTGCGTGATCGTGCGGCGGGGTGGGTTTGACGCTAATCGGGCTGGAATGCTATCCTTGCGGGCTCTGTCATTCCGCGCCCTTTGGGCCGTGCCCGCCCGCGGCCAAAAGGCGTCGTCTTCACCCGGAGCACCTGTGACGCATCATCTTCTGAACCCGCCGCACAAGATTTCCTGGTCCCCCCTGTTTGCCGCGCCGCTGCTGATGGCGGTGTCACTGTTGGCCGGCTGCGCGCAGCCACCCGTCCATCACGTGCACGCCGCCCCCGACCCGCGGGAACTTGCGATCCAGAGCTTTCGGCAGCAATGGGCCCTGGACCCGGACGTCGAGGAAAAACACGGAGGGATCACCAGGCTGTTCGCCCGTGAGAATTACGTCTTCGCCTACACAAAAGACGGCACGAGCTACGTGCTCGACCGGGCCAACGGCCATCTGCTGCACGCCGAGACCGTGCGCAACGGCCATCAGCGCCTTCACCCGCCGGTGGTTCTGAAGGATTACGTCGTCTACCCCACGACGACCGCGCTGGAAGTTTACGACCGGAATACCGGAGGGCTGGTCCGCTCGAAGAATCTCAATTACCCGATCCGCTCGGACGCGGTGGGCTCAAGGAACTACGTTTACCTCGGCGCTGATTTCAGCAGCGGCGGGCGCGTGATCGCGATCGACGTGACGAGTGAATACCTCGCCAGCCGCTGGCAGCTCATGTACACCAACTCGGACGTGACGGCCGCTCCGGCGCTCGTCGGTGACATCGTTTATTCGGCGGCGGGCAACGGGGACGTCTCCGCGGTCACCTTCGACAACCGCGAGCCGGTCTGGCCGACCCTCACCTTCCACACCTTCGGGCCGGTGGTCGCGAACCTCGCCGCCGACGAAACCGGCGTGTACGTGGCCTCCGCCGACACCAAGCTCGTCGCACTCAACCGCAACAACGGCATCGTGAAGTGGCAATACTTCGCCGGCACGCAGCTCCGTAACGATCCCATCGTCACCAAGGACCTGGTCTTCCTACAGGTGCCCGGCAAGGGCCTGGTCGTGCTGGACAAGGTCAGCGGCAAATACAACCGCACCCCGCGGTGGGAAGCCGCGGACGCCACCGAGTTCCTCGCCGAGGACGACAAATACGCGTACGTCCGCCGGGACGACAACGCGATCGTCGCGCTCGACAAGACCAACGGCAAGGCGATGTTCGCGTCCAAGCGCCACGACTTCGCGGCGTTCGCCCCCAACCCCCGCGACGGCACCGTGTACGCCGTCACCAAGGGCGGCCAGGTCATGGCCATCATCCCGGTGCTCAAGAGCGGACAGGTGGGCGAGGTGGCCTTCGCGCCGGTGGCGGAACGGGAAGCGGTCGCCGCGGCGCAGTAAGGGCCGCTGTGTCCGACAAACTTGGATGGACGGGCAATGGCCGGCGATTTTCTTGGAACAGCCGCGAGCGTTCGAGACCCACAGACCTACGCGATCATCGGCGCGGGATGCTCCTGAATTTCGGCGGCGCCAGTTTGGAATTCGAGCGGCTGGTCTGTTGAGATGCGGAAAGAAAACTCGACCACAGATTACACAGATTACACAGATTACACAGACTAAATACATCCGCACGGCCTTGACGGCCCAGAGTATTTAATCAGTGAAATCAGTGAAATCTGTGTAATCTGTGGTCGAATGGTTCTTATCATTTGTTAATTCGAAAGGACTCCCGTGTCCGACCTCGTTTCCGTTAAGCGCGCTCTGATTTCCGTTTCCGACAAGACCGGGCTGCGCGAATTCGCCACGTCGCTGCACAAGGATTTTCACATCGAGCTGATCAGCACGGGCGGTACCGCCAAGTTTCTCCGCGACGCGGGGCTGCCGGTGACGGACGTGTCGCAGGTCACGGGGTTCCCTGAGATGATGGACGGCCGGGTCAAGACGCTGCACCCGAAAATTCACGGCGGGCTGCTCGCGCTGCGCGACAACGCCGAGCACGTCGCCGCGATGAAGCAGCACGGCATCCAGCCGATCGACCTCGTCTGCATCAACCTCTACCCCTTCGAGCAGACCGTCCGCAAGCCGGGCGTCACATTCGAAGAGGCCATCGAAAACATCGACATCGGCGGCCCGAGCATGATCCGCTCGGCGGCGAAGAATCACCGCTTCGTCCTGGTCGTCACTTCTTCCGACCGCTACGAAAAGGTCCTCGGCGATCTCAAGGAGCACAACGGCCAATCCTGCGGCAAGCACCGCCTGAAGCAGGCCCAGCGCGCCTTCGCGCATACCGCCGAGTATGACTCGCTGATCGCCAATTACCTCGCCACCGCCGCGGGAATCGACTCGGGAAGCGTGGTGCTTGATCTGCACAAAGCGCTCGATTTGCGCTACGGGGAGAATCCACATCAGAAGGCAACGCTGCTGGTCGGCAAGCAGCCGGCGGAGGCGTCGGTCGCGTTCGCCAAGCAGCTTCACGGCAAGGAGCTTTCGTACATCAACCTGCTCGACGCGGACGCCGCGTTGTCGGCGGTGAAGGAACTGGCCGGACCGACGGTGTGCGTCGTGAAGCACGCGACGCCCTGCGGCTTCGCCACCGCCGACACACTGCCCGAAGCCTTTCGCAAGGCGTACGAGGGAGACCCGCTGGCCGCGTTCGGCGGGATCGTCGCGCTCAACAAGCCGGTAGACCTCGCCACCGCGGAAGCCATCACCGGCATCGACAAGCTTCTGGAAGTGATCGTCGCGCCATCCTACGACGACGAGGCCCTCAAGCTGCTGCGCACCCGTTGGAAGAACGTGCGGCTGCTCGCCGTCGGCCCGGTCGCGACGCTCGAATCCGCCGATCGCGACGAGTTCCACATGCACAAGATCGTCGGCGGATATCTCATGCAGCAGCGCGACCTCGCCGGCTTCGATCAGAGCACCGCGAAGGTCGTATCCGACCGCCAGCCGACGCCGAAGGAATGGGCGGATTTGAAGGTCGCGTGGCTTGCCTGCAAGCACGTAAAGAGCAACGCGATCGTATTGGCGAGCGATCAAATGATGGTCGGCGCCGGCGGCGGACAGGTCGACCGTGTCAACGCCGCCCGCATCGCCGTGGCAAAGGCCGGAGCCCGCGCGAAAGGCGCGGTCGCCGCGTCCGACGCCTTCTTCCCCTTCCCCGACGGCCCGCAATTGCTGCTCGACGCCGGCGTCACCGCAATCATCCACCCCGGTGGCTCGGTCAAAGACAAAGACTCACTGGAAGTCGTCAACAAGGCTGGCGCGGCGATGGTGCTGACGGGACAGCGGCATTTCAAACATTGAGTTGACGAAGGTTAATCTCGACCCCACATAATCTGGATCCCCCGCGACAGGTTCCTGCGGCAAGCCATATCCGGCTTTGCGACCCCCGAAAATTGCAAATGTCCTAAATGCAAGAGGCGCCCGTTCCTTTCCTTTGGAGTGCGTGCGTTTCGGTGGGAATACCGGTTTGACACAGCGCCTGCATCGGTTACGATCCATTCGGCATTTGTAAGGTGGGCGACACTCAAAAAGAGAGATCACATGACGTTGAACTGCGCTCTTGGCGGCTTCGGAACGCTTTGTCTGGCATTGTCGGCAACTGCCGGCGCACAGACGCCAACCACCCAGCCGACGGAAGTACAGGGCAAGCCGGCGGTCATCTACCTGGTGTCCGATCCGCAGTCGGCCAACCGATGGGGGACCGCCCCGGCGGCCATGCCGGGGCAGACGGTTGTGGCGCCGGCCGACATTGCCCAACAGTATTCCTGCGTCATCCGCATTGACCCCGATGGCGAGGCCGCTGTGAACGTCGGCTATGGCTACGGCATGGCAAACGACTCGCAATCCGCTGCCGCACTGCTGACAAGCACTGCTCTGGCCGACCCGGCGGCGGAAAAGATCCTGGGCCTCTCGCCGGAAAAACGCCGTGAGCTGGTTGTAATCAACGTATACCCGTCGGGCTTCCGCATGGCGCGCGTCGAGGTGATTCTGCGCAAGTCGGCCGATGCCCACTACAAGCCCGACGCCAGCGACAAGCTCATGGGGGCGCTTCTCGACAATCTCAAGGCCGCGTACGCGCAGTCGGCGGAGGCGTCGCGCAAAACGATCCAGGCGCGGCGCGAGCCCCTGGAAAAGGAATTGGAAACCGCCAAAAAGCGCGCCGATGAGCTTCGCGTGAAGCAACGGGAAGCCCGCACTCAGACGGCGGGGATCATCCCCAACTACGGTGATCCCACCACCAACCTCGCGAACCTGCGGCAAACGAAACGAAACTCGGAAACCCAGCTCTCCGGCTACCGCGCCCGGCTGCAAGCCCTGGAGCCCAGCTCGGGTCCGCTGGTCAAGGAGTGGACGGACGTGTTAAAACTGCGCGAGCAGCGGTTGGCCGAACTTAAGGCCGCCGTCGACAAGGGTACGGCCACCGCCGCCGAGGTCACCGAGCAGGAGGCCAAGCTCGCCGAGGCAAAGGCGCAATTGACACGCGCCACGCAGGACACTTCGGCAAGTGATAACGGGAATGCCCGCTTCCGCAACAATGAAGCCACCTCGCTCCGGACCAATATCGCCGATGCCGAAGACCGCCTGAAGCAGACGAACGAACGGATTGCCAAGCTCGAAGACCCGAAGTTCATAGCCTTGTTTGAGCAGCTACCCGAGATGCAGCAGGAAGAGCAGCGCGTCCGGAACACGATCTCTGAACTCACCAGCCGCCTCGAGCAAATCCGCCGATCCACCCAGGTGGAGGGGACCGTAACCGTTACGGTGCTGGACGGGAAAGATCACTCGCCGCGATAGGATCGCTCGGATCTCCGGGCATGGCCGAATACTTCTGGGGTCGGGCTGCGCATCAGGCCGATCGGAGGCTGTTCTGCTCGGCCCGGCGCTGTACACTCCCCGAAAGCGGAGGTGCTGCGATGGCTTCTGTCCCAACCAAGCGGCCCATTCTGGTGGTCGATGATGAGCCTGAGATGCTCTTCTCGCTCAAGAGCCTCTTGCGCCCCGACTTCGAGGTCTACACGGCGGGCAGCGGCGCGGAAGGGATCAAGATTCTTCAAGAGCATCCCGTGCATCTGGTCATGACCGACCAGCGGATGCCGGAGATGACGGGGGTCGAGTTTC
>JAQGHH010000032.1 GCA_028288945.1 Phycisphaerales bacterium | reverse complement strand
CGTCCGCACGAAAAAAATTCGGGGCAGGGCGCTGATGCCCTGCCCCGTGATTGCGGGACAAATTTGCGCGATTTCCGCCGCCGGGCGACAGGCCCCGGGTCTTCATGTCGCGAGTGAGAGTGCGTTGGCTTACGCGACGGTCCTAGCGGCCGCCACCCGCGCCACCGCCCGCGCCGCCCGTTCCGCTCGCGCCGCCGCCACTGGATCCGCCGGCGCCCGACCCGGAGCTGCCGCCGGCGCCCGTTCCGCCAGTATTGGTGCCGCCGGTGTTGTCACCGGTACCGGAGCCGGCTCCCGAGCCGCCGCCGATGCGGCTGTCGCCGGTGCCCGTTCCGCCGGTGCCTCCGGCCGAGCCCGGTGAACCGGTGCCGCCGGTGGTACCCGAGCCGGTGCTGCCGCCGGTGTTGGAACCGCTGCCGGAACCGCCGCCCGTGTTGGGGTTAGCGCCGGTGCCCGTCCCGCCGGTGCCGTTCATTCCGGAACCCGAGCCGCCCGTGCCGGTGTTAGGGTTGTTCGAGTTGTCCGGGTTGCTGCCCTGGCACCCCATGAACGTCATCCCGCCCACGGCCAACGAAGCGGCTGTCACAAGTTTAACAAGCTTCACGATAACCTCCGGTTGAGTCCGCCGAGACACGGACGATGGCGACGCCGCCAGGCCGTCCTCGCTTTCGTGCGTCTGCAAAGCTGAGGCCGGGCAGTTTTTTCCGAGCGGGCCGATCGCAAACCGATACGATGGAAAGCATGGCGCATTACGACGTGATCGTGGCCGGCGTCGGGGCGATGGGCGCTGCGACGTGTTACGAATTAGCACGTCGCGGAACCCGCGTCCTCGGCCTGGAACAATTCGACATCCCCCACCACCTGGGCAGCTCCACCGGCTTCTCGCGGATGATCCGCATGGCCTACTACGAGCATCCGGATTACGTGCCGCTGCTAAGGCGCGCCTATGAACTGTGGGACGATCTGGAATCCGCCAGCGGACAAAAACTGCTCCACATCACCGGCGGCTTATACATGGGCCCGCCAGATGGCGGAGTCGTCTCCGGCTCCCTGGCCTCCGCCCGCCAGCACGGCCTCCCGCACGAGCTGCTCGATCGATCGCAAATTGCAGAGCGATTCCCGCAGTTCCAACTACCGGGCGACTGGGCCGCCCTCTACGAACCCCGCGCCGGTTTCCTCCTCCCTGAAAAAGTGATCGCGGCATACGCCGACCTCGCCCTCCATGCCGGCGCAGAGATCCACGGCCGCGAGCCGGTACTGGATTGGCAGGCCGGCGCGAAAGGCATCACCGTCCGCACGCCCCGCGGCGAATACGCCGCCTCCCACCTCGTCTTCACCGGCGGCGCATGGACCTCCTCCCTCCTCCGCGATTTAGGAATCGAATTGAAAGTCACCCGCCAGGTGATGGGCTGGGTCTGGCCCCGCGAGCCCGAGCGATTTTCCCTCGGCCACTTCCCCGTCTGGGCCATCGACAACCCCGCCGGCGGCCTCGATTACGGCTTCCCCCTGCACCCCGAAAACCCCGGCCTAAAAATCGCCCACCACGCCCCCGGGCAACCCGCCGACCCAAACAACGTGATCCGCGACCCCCTCCCCGCCGACGAACAGACTTTTCGCCCCGCCCTCCGCCAATACCTCCCCACCGCGGATGGGCCGCTGCTTTCGCTCCGCACATGTCTCTACACGAACAGCCCCGACCATCATTTCATCATCGACCGCCACCCGCGCCACGAGCGGGTAACAATCGCCTGCGGTTTCAGCGGACACGGCTTCAAATTCGCGAGCGTGGTGGGAGAAGTGTTGGCGGATTTGGCGACGAGCGGGAAGACGGAATTGCCGATCGGGTTTCTTGGTCTACGCCGGTTTCTCGGATGAAGAGGAATGAGCGCCAAGGCCGCCAAGGAGCCAAGAACGCCAAGGGAATGCGAAGCACAAAGGGCACGGAGGCCACAAAGGACACAGAGAAGACGAGCGGCGCCGCTCTGGTCCCCTCTCCCTCGTACTCGGGGGAGAGGGCTAGGGTGAGGGGCGGAACGTCGAGTTGCGCTCGGCGTGCAGGACTCACCGTAGCGCGTCGGACAGGCAAATCGCTGCCAGATTCGATCCCTGAATCCTAATGCTTGGAACCTGAAATCCCATTCATCAGCGTAACCATGGGCATGAGCCACAAGATCACTGCAATGATGATGACCAATTGAATCAGGATCATGACAATCACCACTGCGATCAGCCGGTCGGTCAGCCGGATGAGGGCGGCGACGTCCGTCATTTCCCGACGGCTGACCAGCCGAGGCCCGAGAGCGCCTAAAACAAACGGCAGGAAAACCGCCCCAATCCACCCCCCGCCCAGGTAGAAGCGCGTGCCGACGAGCAACATCTGAGTGGGCCCCGGAAGGTCGAGGTGGAAGTCGATAAACAATCCCTCCATTTTCGGGACGAACAGCGTCAGGAAAATCGACGCGACAAGGATTACTGCCCCCGAGGAAATGCAGACCAGCCACGAAAAGCGAATCCTGCGCGCGGCGTGCGGCGTGGCATACGGCAGCGGCGAGACTGGGTCGGGGGAAACGCTCATGGCGGCTCGTGCTCATTTTCCCGATGCGGCCGGTTGTAGCAACGCAATGCCTGTGACAGATAAGTGCAACGGCAGAAACCCGCGCCCGGTAACGTTCTTATGCTCTGCAACGTTGTTATCGCCGCGATGGCGCTTTGCCTGCCGGCGGCTTGCCTGAATACGAACGCGGCCGATATTCCCGCCGGCCATCGCGGCGGCTCGGACTGGCCAGCCTTCGGCGGGCCACGCGGGGACGGGAGTTCTCCCGAAACCGGGATGCTCCGCAAGTGGGAACCCGGCGGGCCCAAGACGCTTTGGCGCGCGGACATCAAACAGGGATGGGGATCCCCGGCTGTCGCGGGCGATGACGTCTGCCTCGGCTGGTCGGAAACCCCCCGCGGCGAACGGGAGACGGTCGCCTGTTTCTCCGCCGCGGATGGCAGGGAAAAATGGCGATACGCGTATGAAGTCGGCGCGTATTGGGAGAAGAACATCGGCTGGGCCCGCGGCGGATTTCGGACGATGCCGCTGATCACCGACCGCCATGTCTTCGCGATCGGGGCGCTGGGCCATCTGCACTGCCTCGACCGCAAAACCGGGCAGGTCGTCTGG
>JAQGHH010000515.1 GCA_028288945.1 Phycisphaerales bacterium | reverse complement strand
CGGCTTTGGGCCGCAATACGCTGTAGGAAAGGAACGGCCCGTAGTCCATGAGTTCCCCGCGACCGGGCGGCTTGGGTTGCGTCGCGGCAGCGCGCGCCGGCTTCGTCGAAGGAGCGGTAGCGGGCTGCGTGGCCGATGGAGCTGGATTCGGGCCGGCCGCACTCAATAGCGGAAGGAGCGCCGCGAGTGCGGCAGCGCCGGTGCGAGTGAGAGTTCTCTTAACGGAAAGGGGCGATCTGAGCGCGATCATTCACAAGCCTCGAAGTTCTTTCGATCGTGGGTATGGGATGCCAATTACTACCGCAACCGGTGCCGGACGTTCTCGTATGACGTTGGTTTCTGATTCACATCCCTCAACACGCGAAAGCTGGTAAACTCCCGCGGCCTCGTAATTCCAAAGATGGTACGCTTGCGTCGTGGTCGGGGAGGGTTGACGTCACGCCGCTGTACGAGACGGTCGATATCCGACGGGGGCAGCTTTGGCGCCTGCTGACGTCTGCTCTGCCTCATGTCAATCTCCTCCATCTGGCCTTCAATGTCTATTGGACCTGGGCTCTTGGGACATTGATTGAAGAGACGTTCGGACATCTTAAGACACTTGCCATTTTTGTTGTGCCAGCCCTTGTGGCCAACGGCGCGGAATATGCGTTTCTCGAGGGCTCCACGACGCCATACGCATGCAGCCGAAAATGGCCGGCTACTGGTTCAACATGGGAATCACCTGCGATCGACTCAAGCGTCATTCCGAAGCCATGGCCGCCTACAAACGGGCGCGCGACCTTGAACCTTCCAACGCGGACTATCAGGCCGCCTCGAAGGACACGAACGATCCCGTACGTAGCCGTCGATCCGGCTGAGAATGCTGCACGACGCTTGACGACTCTCGCGTCCCTGTCGATAGTGCGCGGATGGATTTACGGCCCGCCGGCGGATCGGGAAATGTCGCGGTTCGCCCGGATTTTGCCGCGGATTCTGCTTCCTCGGCGCCCGCGGGTTTCGGCAACAGCACGCGCTTCCTGAAGATCGCGGCGATCATCCTGCTTTGCCTCGGGGCGGCGGCTCGGCTGCGGCAGTATCAGGCCCGCGCCTCGTATTGGGCGGATGAGGCGTTTGTCCTGCTCAACCTCCGCCAGCTTTCTCCGCTGCAACTTGTCGGGAAACTGAACTGGGACCAGGCGGCCCCGCCGTTGTTTCTTTGGGCGTTGAAGGGGGAAATGCGGCTGGCAGGCGAGGGGGAATATGCGATGCGATTCCTGCCACTCGCCGGGAGCCTGCTGGGGATCGTAATCTTTGGCGTATTGGCCCGGCGGCTTCTTCCTGGCCCTGCCGCACTCTTCGCGTTTGGGCTTTTCGCGCTTTCCCGCAAGCTCGTCGAATACTCGGCGGAACTTAAGCAGTACGGCTGCGACGCGACCGTCTCCGCGCTGCTGATGCTCATCGCGCTCGGGCGGCCCGACTGGCCGCCGCTCAAGCGGCTCGCCCTGACCGCTCTCTTTGCTTCCGTGGCCGTCTGGTTTTCGCATCCGGTGTCGGTGGTGTTCGGCGGCGTCGGGCTCGTGCTGACGTTCTCCTGCTGGAAGCGGAGTCGGCGCGAGGCATTGCTCGCAATCGCTTGCGTTGCGATGTTTATTGCATCTTTTGCGGTCTTGTTTTTCGTGTCGATCCGCCGGCAGCACACGAACTTTCTCTACGATTTCTGGCAGACGGCTTTTCCGGATTGGCATCACCCGGCCGGGGTTCCCGCCTGGCTCGGGCGGCAGGCCTTTGAGTTTCTCCAGACGCCTTACCGTTGGGCAGCGACGGTTTTCATGCTGCTACTGGGCGCCGCCGTCATTTGGGCGTCGCGGCGGCGCGAGGGGGAACGGTGGATGGCTTGCGGGGCGCCGATCGCGATGGCCGTGGTCGCGGCGCTGTTGCGGCAGTATCCGTTCGACGGGGGACGGCTCACGCTGTTCCTCATGCCTCCGCTCTTCCTGCTGGTCGGGGCGGGCGCGGCGCTGCTATGGGAAGTGCTGCCGGGGAACCTGCGGCTGTTCTGGTGGGCGCTGCCGCTGGCGCTGTTCGGGTCGGCGATCTCCTGGGGCGGCAGCCGATTCGTGCATCCCGATTACCGGTCGCACATCCGCCCCGCGGTGGATTACGTCAAGGCCCATCGACGGCCCGGCGAGGCTCTGGCGCTGACTGGTACCAGCCCCGGCGACCACCCGCAAATGGCGTTCAACGGCCGCCATCTCGAAGCCCTGTGCTATTGGCCCGATCCTCCTGAGCCGCTGTACATGACGATCGCCGGGCCGGAAGCGATCCGCGAACGGCGGTTTTGGGTGCTTACGACGTTCAACCCTAACAATCCGCGTTCGCTTGATGCGTTTCTCCGGCAGTTCCGTGCGGTCGCGGCGGAGAGGGAGCGGTATGTCGATGTGCACGGCGGCGCGGCCCTCCTTTTCGAGCGGGACGGGCGGCAATAAGGCCCGAAAACAAGCCGCCCTGCAACATTTCAATCCGACGGTAATAGATGTATTTGGACATGTGGCACAGCCGCCCCCGGCTGTGTCTTGCGTTTCCGCCTGCGGCGGAACACAGCCGGGGGCGGCTGTGCCACATAGCGACCGCAATCGCGTTTTTTGGGCTTTTCCGCATTCACCCCACGAGGAGCAGACGATGTTGTTTTTGCGCAGATGCGCGCTGGCCGGCGCGGCGCTCGTGTTGGCACTTGCCGCCGTCCCCGCCCGCGCTGTGGTTGAGATCCCCGACGACTGCAAGACGAGCGGCTTCGCGCTGGGTTGTCAGGCGTGGAGCTGGAACCATTTCACCGTGATGGAAGCGATCGAGAAGACCGCCGAGGTCGGCGGGAAGGTGATCGAGTTCTATCCCGGCCAGCGGCTGCGCAAGGACCAGCCCGCCGTTACCTTCAGCCACAACTCGCCCGACGCGGTGATTGATCAGGTGAAGGAACAGCTAAAGAAGTACAACATCCGCGCCGTGAACTATGGCGTGGTCGGCCTGCCGAATAATGAGGCCGAGTGCCGCAAGGTCTTCGAGTTCGCCAAGAAGATGGGCCTGCGCTCCGTCACCAGCGAGCCCGACGCCGCGGCCATGGACATTATCGAGAAACTGGTCAAAGAGTTCGACATCTGCATGGCCATCCATGACCACCCCAAGCGCGACAACGACCCCAACTACAAGTTCTGGGACCCCAACTACGTCCTGTCGCTGGTGAAAGACCGCGACAAGCGAATGGGATCGTGCGCCGACACCGGCCACTGGGTGCGCAGCGGCGTAAAGCCGATCGAGGCCTTGAAGATCCTCGAAGGCCGCGTCATCAGCAGCCATCTCAAGGACCTCAATGAGTTCGGCCCCAACGCCCACGACGTCCCCTTCGGCAGCGGCGTCTCGGACGTGAAGGCGATCCTCGACGAGCTCAAGCGCCAGAAATTTCAGGGCAATATCTCCATCGAGTACGAATACCACCAGGAAAACCCGCTGCCCGAGATCAAGAAATGCGTGGAGTACGTGCAGGAATACGGCAAGTAATAAACCCAGTCCGATAACCAGACGATCCACGAAGGGCACGAAAGAAGACGCACGAATCAACACGAAGAATTCAGTCAGCGGATCGCGAACCTGAATTCCTTCGTGTTGATTCGTCCTCCCCTTCGTGCCCTTCGTGGATCTCTTGTTTGCCCGTCGCGGCGATTGTTCCTAAGATTCACCGGCAGCGCATGGGTTTTTCACTCGATCACCTCGTTCTCCCCACCGGCCCTTCCGACGAAGCAGGCGCGCGCCCCGGCTTGTCAGGGCGCAAGCCCTCCTGGCTAAAAATGAAAATGCCCGGGGGCGAGGAATTCTCCAAGCTGCTGAAGCTGGTGAATGAGCAGCGGCTGCACACCGTCTGCCAGTCCGCCAAGTGCCCCAACATGGGCGAATGCTGGGCGGCGGGCACCGCCACGCTCATGATCCTGGGAGACGTCTGCACGCGCTCCTGCGGCTTCTGCCACATCGCCACCGGCCGCCCGCCGACGCTCGATCTGGACGAGCC
>JAQGHH010000643.1 GCA_028288945.1 Phycisphaerales bacterium | reverse complement strand
AACCACCAGCACCCGAACACCATCAGGTTCCCGAATTTCCGTGCCGCCACGCATAGCTCGTGCTGGTCCTCCCGCGAGAGCATCGTCACCAGGAACTTGTTTCCCGGAAACTCCCGGCAAAGGTTTGTGACAGATGCGACGTCCGCCTTCCCCACCATGTCCCCCGCGTCCCGCAGCGCCGGGTTCACCCGCAGCCGCGAACCGATCATCATCGCAAAGGGAAGCCCTCGTTCCGCGCAGACCGGCAACACCACCTTCTCCAGCATCGCCTGCCCCGCGCGTGCGACGGCGTCACCCGCTTCTGCCGGATACCGAAACTCGGGAGGCAAACTCACCGCCAGGTAAATCGCCTTCTGCCGGTCGATCCACTCCCGCAAAAATCGCCGGGCTTCTTCGATCGTCTTCTCGTCGATTTCGCTGCTGACACGAAATCCCCACTCGCTCATTTTCTTCGCCGCGGTCGGATAGTCGCGGAGGATCGGGTCGATCCGCAGCACCGCCCGGAACCGTGGGTCGGCCAGCGCCGCCGGATCGCGCAGCCATCGCTCGCGTTCGTTGTCGTCGAACACCGGGTTGGTCATCGTGATGGACCGCACGTTGGCGACCTGCATCACCCGGTCGATAAACCCGCCCGGCTCCTGCGCCGAAAAATATCGCCGGTACGGTTCAAGTGTCTTTTCGTTCGGATCGAGCCCCAATCGCCGAAGCGTCGTCAACACCCCCCGGCACGCCTCGCTGATCGGCGTGCGCTCCACAAACAAATGCTTCCAAATATGGTCCGCCTGCGCCGTCTTGCTCATCTTCCAAAACTGCTCGTAAGGCAGCTTCCCCGCCGGCACCACGCGAAACACCTCCGCCACCAGATAGTGGTACGTCACCAGCTCATCGATCCCCCAAAGCATCAGCCCCGCCGGGTCCGCCCTCCCCGTCGCATTCACCACCGGCGTCCCAAACCCCGGCGAATACAAATGCGTGTGCAAATCCGTCACCGGCTGCGCCGCCAGCACCCTTTGAACCGTGACAGAAATGTCGTCGCGATCGATAGCTTGCTCGTTCATGGGGACATCTGCCTCAGGCCAACGAATCCGTGCACCACATTGCACCAAAACGCACCACTCTCGGTTTTTTCCCCCAGGCGCGGTCCCAAAACTCCTTTGAATCGCTCGCGCCGCACGGCAAACCCCGGGTCGGCAGAGCCGGCCCCGGACGGGGCATCTTACCAAAGACGCCGGCCGCAATTCATGTTTTACTCTCCTCGACTGTCCGCCGACCGGCCATCCAATCGTTACTCCTGCTGGCGACCCCCGCAACCTGAAAATGGCCCACGGCCCTAATCCGGTTACACTTCCCACGCGATGCCGCAAACCGATCGAACCGCACAAGGCGCCGAACCCCCGTCGTACGCCCCGGCCACGCGGCCCACCCGGCCGACGCACGTGCGGTACGCGGTGATGGGTTTCCTTTGTGTCCTTTCCTTCCTCACCTACTTCGACCGGGTCTGCATCATGCGGGTGCAGGAGAACGTGCAGCACGATCTGTCGATCACCGATCGGCAAATGGGCTGGATCTTCAGCGCGTTTTGGCTCGCGTACGCACTCTTCGAAATCCCCGGCGGGTGGTGGGGCGACCGGTTCGGCGCTCGCCGCACGCTGACCCGCGTCGTGCTCGCCTGGTCGCTGTTCACCGCCCTCTCGGGCTGCGCCACCGGGTTTTTCTCGCTGCTCGCTTTCCGATTCCTCTTCGGCGTTGGCGAGGCCGGCGCGTACCCGAACATCGCGCGGGTGCAATCACGCTGGCTGCCCGCCGACGCGCAGGCGCGGGCCGGTGGATTGCTCTGGCTCGTGGCGCGGTGGGGCGGCGCGCTCTCGCCCCTGCTTTTCGGCAGCCTGTTGCGGCTGTTCGATTCGCCGGGCACGCGTTCGCTGCTCGCACATCTACCGGGCCTGCATTTGCTGGCGCACCTTCCCGCATGGCGGCTGGGGTTCCTGGCCTGTGGACTTGCCGGGATCGGATGGGTGGTGCTGTTCTACCCCTGGTTCCGCGACGAACCCGCCGACAAACATTCCGTGAATGCCGCCGAGCTTGACCTGCTTTACGCCGGGAAATCGCCGGCGTCTGATGCTTCCGCCCACCGGCCGGACGCCGGCATCTGGTCGGCCCTTTTCACGAGCACCAATCTCTGGGCCGTGGCGATGTTTTATGTTTTCGGCAGCTTTGGCTGGTCGTTCTTCGTGACGTGGATGCCCAAGTACCTGCTCCAGGCCCACAAAATCGACTACGCGAAATCCGAATGGATGAGCGCCCTGCCGCTGCTGTGCGGCGGCGCAGCGTGCCTTGCGGGCGGATGGCTGTCGGACCGGATCGTCCGAATGACCGGTCGCAAGCGCCTGGGCCGCGCCGCCTTCCTGATCGCCGGCCGCATCATCGCCGCCGCGGCGATCTTCGCCGTCCCCCACGTCCGCACGACCCAACAGGCCGTCGCGCTGATGTGTGTCTCGATGGCCGCATTCGACCTGGGCCAGGGCCCCGCGTGGGCCGCGATCATCGAAGTCGGCGGCGCCCGCGCCGGCCTCGCCGCCGGCTTCGTTAACATGTTCGGCAACTTCGGCGGCAACTTCGTGCAGCCCATCGTCGGCGCGCAAATCTTCAGCCGCTTCGGGTGGCCGACGCTCTTCGCCGTATATGCGGCAAGTTACCTGCTCTCCGGTGCGATGTGGCTGCTCATCAAGCCCGGCAAAATCTTCTACGACAAAGACGGTCCGCCGCGGGGATTTGAAGTCCTCCCAAAATCGGCGTCCGTCCCCAGCCCCGGGGGGGCGTAAGACGTTGGCCCGCGGCGCGAGCCGTCGGCAGTAAACGTAGTAAACGCAACGAGCCCTGGAAGGGCGTAAGAAGCGCAGGATTTCTGAATCGTTACATGGCGGAGTGCCCTACCCGCGCAACCGTGGCACGGGTTTTCAACCCGTGCGAGTGGCGCCAAAGGAGCAGCCGCGCGACGCTCAATGATTTCTACTGCCTCGCCGCCAGCATGGGTTGGAAACCCGTGCCACAATATGGCCCCCAGCGCGTGGCCCAATATCAACTTTCGTACCGCCCCCCGGTGCTGCGAACCTACTTTGCCACCGTCGCCTCCCGCGCCCCCAGCGTCCACGCGAAACCCTGCGACTCAAACCGGTCTTTCGACTGCTTCGACTCGAGCGCGTCCAGCAGCCGGCCCGTGATGTACTTTTGTTTTGACTCCCGGCCCACCGCCAACGGCTGCGTCGCGATGGCGCACGGCACGTCGATCGGGATCGTCTCCACTTCGTTCTTCGCGGTCGTCGTGTTGCTGACGTAGGCCACCACCGCGTCCAGCGAACCCGTGCGCAGCGCATTGACGAGCATGTCGCCGGTCGGCGATTGCACGACGATGTTCGGCGACACGGCTTCGCGCAGGCCGCTTTGATCGAACGTTTTTTGGGTCAGCGCGCCCAGCGCACACTGCTTTTCGTGGCCGACGCCTACGCGGACTCCGGGCTTGGTGAGGTCCTTGAGGGTGCTGATGGCGTGCGGGTTGCCTTTGGGGACGACGATCACCAGGCGGTTGGTGGAAACCTCGGCTTGGTCAAGAAACAGGTCGTTCACCTGTCGCATGAAGGAGGAATCGCAGGCGAAATAGGCGTCGGGGCGCTCGCCGGCCTTCATCTGGGCGACGAGGATGCCGCACCCGTTATAGACGCGCGTCACCCGGCAGCCCTCGCGCTGCTCGAAGGCGCTGATCGTTTCTTCGATCGCAGGACGAAGCATCGCGCCGGCGAGCAGCCGGATTTCCGGTGCGTCCGACCACAAATCTCCTTCAACGACGTGAAACCCGTGCCGCTCGAACGCCTTGAGCCCCTTGTCGCGCGCCGCCAGATATCGCGCGAACCGCAACGCGGCTGCGGGTTGTTTGCTCGACTTCAAAACTCCGACGGTGATCTTCGTTTCTACGCCGTTGAATGCCGGGATCTCCACGCCCTCCAGCTCCGGGTAGAGCAGCACGGTCGTGTCCCAGATGAATCCGCCGTCCACTGACCCGATCTTCACGTCGTTGGCGACGTCGTTCACCGTCGGCTTGAAGACGGCGATCTGCCCTTTGACCTTTTCCCAAAGCCCGGCCTTCTCGAGCGCCGCCTTGGTCAGCTTGCCGATGCCCGCGGCGTCCGGGTTGGCCTGGGCCAACTTTACGTCCGGCCGCAATACATCATCGAGCGAGTGAAGTCCCTTTGGATTCCCTTTGCGCACCGCGAGCACCGGGTGCGTCGTCGCCAGCGGCAAGGCCTCGTCGAGCAGGCCCTTCTTTCGCGCGAGCTGGATGTAACTGTCGTCGACGGGCATGAACAGGTCGCCGATATGCGAAGCCTCGGCGTTGCTGAGCTGCGTTCCCGATCCGCCGAACTGCGCCTGGACCGCTACGCCGTAAGCCTGCTCGTATTCGCGCGCCGCTTCCTCAAAGGGGATTTTGATCCCCGCCGCACAATAGACGACCAGCGGATCGGCGCTTGAATTTGTCGTCGTCCGCGCACGCCCCTCCCAGGCCATCCACGCCACCAGCCCCGCCAGCAGCGCCAGCGACACGAGAAACAGCAAACCCACTCGGCTGATCGCTCCGCGTCGTTTCATCGCGTCCTCCGGGCTTTTGCCCGCGAACGGAGCGTCAGGTAACCGAGCACGAGGACCACACAGCACATGATCCCCACCGCCGCGATGAAGATGCGCTGCCGGCGGACGAGGGCCCGGTGGCGCTCATCTTCCGAAGGCGCTGTCGCCACAAATGTAGCGGACGCGACGACCGGCGGCTCGACCACGGCCAGGCTCCGCGCCGCCACGGGCTGTGCCGGGGCGGGCGCCTGATTGATCGTTTCCCAGTCCGCGGCCATTAACAGATCAAAGCCGGGATTGAGTTCCTTCACCTGACACGAGCACTCCCCCGCGAGGAAAACTCCGGCCTCTTCAATGCGGCCGGCACTGAGGTCTTTCCCCTCCAAACACGCCAGCGCCCGCCCGCGCCCGAAAACAGGTACGACGACCGGATTCTTCGATTGCAGCAGTTCCTTATCCCCGTGCAGCAGAAGTGTGATGAACAGTTTTTCCGCGGGATCGGAGCGCGTCAGCCGCACCATGGGAAACGCCAGCCGCAACGGCAATTCCGAAAGCATCGCCTCCCCCGCGCCCGGGCTGGGGTCCGGCAGCGGAAGCTGAATGCCCTGTTCGAGCCTGGCCAGTTCCTTCCGCAGCAGCCCCTCCGCCGCGGCATCCGCCGAGGCGTCGCCCCCGCCGACGAGCAACACCCAAACCGCCGAGTCCCCCGCAAGCAGCCGTGCCGCCACCGCCCGCCGGGCGGGCGAATCGGCGAGCAGTTTCAGTTCCGGAGAATCAAGCCTCCCCGCCCAGAGCGGCGACGATTTTTCCTCCCCCGTATACCGCACCACCACCCACGGCAGCGCCGCCTCCCCCTGCGCCAGCCAGAGCTTCTGCGCGTCGCCCGCCAGGGTCGCCGCCATGTCCACGTCCACCGTCTGCAAATTCACCGGCCCACCCGCCGCCGTCAGCGAATCCACAGCCGCCCGCTCCGCCTTCCCCAGCGGCCCGCGGTGAAAGACGATCGCCTCATAAATCTCCGGCCGCCACCGCTCCAGCGCATAGCGAAACACCGGCACCTGGCAACCCGCCGCACCTCGCGGCAACGCCAGGAACCAGCCGGCCAACAGAAAGGCGAAAACAGGTGCTTTCAAATGCCTCACGAATCCTCGATTTCACACATTGATTCGATACCGAAACGCGCTTACTCCTTCTCCCTCGTACTCGGGTCGTACACGGACGAGAGGGGACCGGATGGCATCCACCTGATTCAATACCGCCCACGAACAAATCAGTTCGATCCTATCTTCCGTCCCTTGGTGGTTGTTCGTGTCCCCCGTCGTGCCCTTCGTGGGCCCCCGCACGCGTTTCTACAGG
>JAQGHH010000640.1 GCA_028288945.1 Phycisphaerales bacterium | reverse complement strand
GCATCGCGGCCAGCGCGCCCACCCCGAACTCCATCCCGCGCGGGCTCGGGTAGACGCGGTCGGCGCAGATCGCCACGAGCTGCGCCCCCCGGCGGAGGTGGAGCATCGCGGCCCGGCGGCGCTCGTCCGTCGCGTATACGCTCAGCGGCACGCCGCACACGACCGCGTCGCACGGACCGTCCTCCCCCTCGACCCATCTCACCTTCCCATCGAGCATCTCGTGGATGCCTTCGGTGGCGAGGTTGTAGATGCGCGGGGCGGCGAAGGTCTCGAGCAAATAATCCGCCGTCGCCGCGGCGGCGGTGTAGATGTGGTCGTCGTCGAGCGCGATCCCCATGCGTCGGAGCCGCGCGCCGATGCGCGGGGCGCTGCTGGTGCTGTTGGTGAGGCAGGCGAATTTTCGCCGCCGGGCCTCGAACCGCAGCACCAGTTCCACCGCGCCCGGCAGCGCGTGCTCCTCGTGGTAGACGGTCCCGTCCAAATCCAGCAACACTGCATCGAATGCGTCAAAGTCGATCAACACGCGAGGGAGTGTAGGGGGAGCGTGAAGGTTGTCCAGCGGGGCCGGAACGGGAATGAATCACGAGCCTGGTTTCGCCGCCGCGTCTTGCAGGCGGGCGACGAACGCCGCGTGCTCGGGGGTCGAAGTGCCCTGTGTAATCGTCTGTATCGCCGCGCGCATGTCGCCGCGAAGAAGTGCGGCAGGGTCGATCCAGAGACCGGGGAACACTTCGCTGCGGAAAGCCCCTCCGGTCAACCCCAGCGGTTCGTATTGGCCTCCCCGCAATACGAACCAATCCAGCGCCCGGTCGTGCACCCGCCAGACCACGTACTCTTTCACTCCGGTTCCGGCGGTAGACGTTCAATTTGGCGTGGAGGTCATAGCTAACGCTGCTCGCGGCGACTTCCGCAACCAATTCGGGCACGCCGACGATATAGCCCTCTTCGTCGAGGCGGGCCTGTCCGCCATTGGATTCGAGAATGCGAACGTAAACATCGGGCTGAGGCACGTTGTCCAGGTCGATTCGCAATGAACTGTTGTCCCCACCGGCTATTCCGGGCGTGAGCGCGACGTAGTGCATGAGCAAGCCGCTCAAATTGAAATGAGGCTCGCCGTGATAGGCGTCTGAAACCGGAGGCGACATGTAGACGGTCCCTTCGATCAACTCCGCCTTCTTAATTCCCGGCGTCGCATCAAAGCGGCGCTCAAATTCCGGACGCGTGAGTCGATCACCGGGCTGCAGCCGGGGCACACGGTTGCCGGGGCGGGCGTCTGAGAATGAAGGATCGGCGATGGTCGACATAAGGGGCCTCCCGCTTGGCGAATTTTAGCCTTGGGTTTGCCGTATCTCAATGCGCATCTGCTCTCCTCGGGAAGCGAATCGTCTGCTCATACATCCCCACCATCTCCGGCAGCACCACGTCCAAACTGTACTTCTCCGCGATCATCTGCTCGCCGGCGCGTCCCAACGGGCGGAACGCCGCGGGGTCGCGCAGGGCTTCGACCGCACGGCTCGCGATCGCGTCGGCGTCGAAGAAATCGGCAAGGAGGCCGTTACGGCCGTCGTCGATCATTTCCTTGACGGGCGAAGTCGCCGAGCCGAGCACCACCGCGCCGCAGCTCAAGGCGTCCATCAGGCTCCACGACAGTACGAACGGCGCGGTGAGGTAAATGTGCAGGTCGGTCGTCGCCAGGAGGAGGGCGAGCTGGTCGGGGGGTACGGGGCCGGTGAACAGGAATTTGCTCAGGTCATAGTTTTCGCGGGCAAGGGCCCACTCCTTGAAGGTCTTGGCAGGGGCGATGTAGTTCTCGTCGCCGCCGTAGCAAATGCGCTCGCTGCCGACGACGACGAACAGCACGTCCGGGTACGCCTGGTAGATGCGCCGGGCGGCGCGGAGGAAGATGTCAAACCCGCGCATGCTCTCGAACCCGCGGCTCACGTACGTCACCACCCGCGTGGACGCGGGGACCGTCGCCCCGGCGATCTGCCGCGAGCCGCGTTCAGAGGGCGGCCGGCGGAGGCGCTCTTCGTGGCCGTGATAGACCTTCCGATCAACCCCGTCGAAGATCACCCGCATCTTCGGATGGTACTCGGCGGGAAACCGCGAGAATTGAAACTGCGTCGGCGTGTAGGCGGCGTCGCAGTTGTGAAGGTCCAGCAGGATCATCGCGTTGCGGCAGCGGGCCCGCTGGAACTGCGCGTCCGTCAGTTTCCATCCCAAATCACCACGGAACTCCATGTCCGAGTCGTGGCCTTTTGGATGGTAGAAATACTCGCCGAAGTTGATGACGGCGGCGTCGGGATAAAGCTCGCGGAGGAACAGCGTGCTGCCGAATCCGCTGTGGCCGACGACGAGATCGGGCTTGATGTCGGGGCGCGCCTTAAGCGCCTGGTACACGCCATCGCACTGCCAGACCGCGTTCTCGAACGTGCGCGAGCAGAAGTGGGTGGAGGCGGTCGCGCCGCCGGTGGATTTGTAGACGATGCGGCGGATGCCGCCCACATCGCCACCGGCGACCTGGGTGGCGAAGGTGGTTTGCCAACCGTGCTGTTGGGCGAGGCGGTGTGCGATGTGCCCGAACTGCGCGGGGAAATTCGGGTGGACGTAGAGGACGTGCATGGCCGGGATGATAGGGGAAGGCGGAAAGAAGAAAACCCCGCCGCGTCCGGCGGCGGGGCTTCCCGTGGGTTGACCCGCCGTAACACACGGCGGACCAGCTCGAAGAGACGTTGCGGCCGAACCGCTACGCCCGCCGACGGCCGGTTCGGGCTCGCTGTCTGTCCCGGCCGTTGACTATTGCGGCACACCCGGCGCCCGCGCCCGTCTTGAAGACAAGCGCCGCGTCCAGTGCGTCCTGCTGAATGGTTCCGCCCGCCGGCCGAAAACTTCCACGGATTTTTTTTACTCGGGGGAATTGACCACTTTTCGGCTAGGTTCGGCAGGGTCCGCTTCAGCGGACATTTTCGGTATGACACGTGTAGCCACGTCCGCTGAAGCGGACCCTACAAAAAGGAGGAGTGTCGAATCCATTCTCAGCGGCGGCCCCCGCCTCCGCCAAACCCGCCGCCCCCGCCGCCCGGATACGATGGGGATCTTGGCCCCGAAGGGTATCCGGGATTGCTCGGATAACTCGGGTTCTGTCGCGGGTAGCCCGGGGCGGGATACTGCCGGTTCCCTGGAGCGTTCGGGTTCGCCCGGCCGTTCGAGTTGCCCGGATCGTCGGAATTCCCCGGATCATTCGGGTTCCGGGGATAGTTGGGGTTCGGCGGATAATTCGGATTCCCGGGATTGGGATTCCCCGGATACCCCGGCGTCGCGGGATAGCGCGGCGTCGGTGTCGTCGGGTAATACCGCGGCGCGGTGTACGTCGGCACGGGCGCTGGTGTGTATCTTGTACTATTGCTGTTAAAACCCGATCCCAGCGCGACCAGTAACCGGACCACCAGCACCGCAACGCCCACGCCCCCCAGCGTCCACCCGCCGGTCGAGGTCCGCGAACTGCTCCGTGCCGGCGTGGTGTACGGCAGCACCCGCCGGGGCTGCACCGCGGTCGCCGCGGCCATCCCCATCCGTTGCCGCTGCGCCCTTGCGGCGTTCTCCTCCATGTCGCTGCGGATCGGCGCTTCCAGCGCCGTGCCGCGGGCCATGTCCAACGCCGCCACGTACGTGCGCTCGGCGGTCACATAATCGCCCGCCCAGACCCATCCCAACGCAACCCGCGCCAGCGCCTTGGCCCCCATCCCACGCGACCGCAACGTGCGGTCCCCGTCGCCCGCGGCCAGCGAATCCAGCTCGGTCATGATCGGGGAGATCGCGTCGTTGTAGAACATTGCCGCATCGAGACAGACCTGCCGGTTGGCGGCCATGTTCTCACTGTAGCGGTCGCGGTCGCATTGAAGGCGGGCCTTCATGTCGTCGTCGAGCTGGTTGCATCGCCGTTCCAGCGCGTCCTCAATGCGGTCGAGCACGCGGTATTGCAGCGCCACATTCCCTGCCGCCCCCAACAGCCGGAGCACGCGCGAGCATCCCTCCAGATCGTCATGCGCCAGCGCCTCATCCGCCTTGGCAATCAGCGAACCCGCGATCGAGTCCGGCAGCGCCTTAAGCGCCGCATCGATCTCCGAAAACTCCGCCCGCTTCTCAAAATCCCCATCCGATTCGGCGCGGTAAAGCCAGTCGCGATAATCGTCCGATCCCGAGAGCGTGCCGAACCCCGCCAGCGCCCTGTGCCAGCGCGATTCATCCTTCACCAGCGGATCGAGCAGGAGGGCCGCGTGGAGCGCCGCAAGCGCCGCGTCATGCCGGGCCGCGGGGTCGGGCGCGGCGGCCAGCGCGTGGCAGGCCGAGTCCAGGGCCTCGGGCGAAGGCCCGGCCTTCCTCGCGGCATCGGTATGAAACCAGAGCAGCCGCTCTTCCACGCGCGACTGCGGCTCGTTCAGCCGCGACACCGCCTGCTCCAAATCGTTCTTCGAGCGGGCCGGCTTCCCCAGCGCCGGCAGATCCCAGGCGGTGGGCGGGATGCGGGCCGGGTCGGGCCAGATGCGCATCTTCCGCGCCGCCTGATCGATCGCCTCTTGCGAGGCGTCGGCAGACAGTCCCAGCGTGCGATACGCATTAGCCGCCAGCCGCTCACGAGTGAGGGGTTGCATCCGGAGTCTCCGCCGCCAAGGAATTCGCCCGCAGTGAAAGGCCCCAAGCCCCCCACTCAAGCGGACGCATCAT
>JAQGHH010000631.1 GCA_028288945.1 Phycisphaerales bacterium | reverse complement strand
GGGATCGTCATGCTCTGGGATACCGGCGCATGGGAGCCGGAAGATTCCGACATCGACTCGGCACTAAGAAAAGGCGAACTCAAATTCCGCCTCGACGGCGTGAAGCTGAAAGGCTCGTGGGTTCTGGTGCGAACCCGCGGCGGCCGGGCCGACGAGAACGGCGAAAGCCGAAGCTGGCTGCTGATCAAGCACCGCGACGACTGGGCGGGGGAAGTGGACGTGACGACAGCCGCCCCCGACAGCGTCAAAAGCTTCGGCGACTTCGCCGACATTCTGGGCGCGGACGAGCCGGAAATCTGGCGCTCCCACCGCCCGGCCGAAGGTGGCGAAGCGGGCGCGCTGCTTCGAAAGGTGATCGAAGAAGCCGCCGGACGAAAAGCGCGATCGGCGGGAAACCCGCGGCGCGGCAAAGCGGGCGGAGGGAAGGCGGTTCGGAAAGTTGCGGCGGCGAGAAGAAACAGGTAAAGGATGCGAACGGCCGTGGTCATCACAATCGAATTGGGGGAACACCTGTATACAAACGAAAGCCATACCGAAGTCAGCTTGGCGCCGACCGCGCTGCCCCCGCAAGGTCCTGCGGCCCAATCCGCTCTTATCGAACGATTAAAGAAACACCGTTTCTACCACTGCATTGACCTCGGAAACGGTGTCAGGACAGCCGGGATTCCGCGGCTCATACCGCAGCAGCAACTTACCCTTCGCCAACTTAGGCGGTTCGACTTCGCCGGGAAACGTGTGCTGGACATCGGCTGCCGGGATGGACTTTTCAGCTTCGAAGCCGAGCGCCTTGGGGCGGCGGAGGTCATTGGGATCGACAATTGCATCTCGCCGGGCGCCGTCGAGGTGCTGATACCTCACTTGAAGTCGAAGGTCCGAATGTACGAAATGAATCTGCTCGACATGACGCCGGACACATTTGGTCGCTTCGACATCATTATCTGCAGCGGCGTCCTCTACCACATCCGGTACCCGTTCCAATTTGTGCGGGTCATTCGGGATTTGTTGACCGACGACGGCACGTTGCTGTTGGAAACCGCGCTATGGAGAGTTTGGGAGAGCCAGCCGCTGCTTTATTGTCCGGCCAGCGCGGAAAGCCCGTACGAGAGCAGTTCGGTTACATTTTTCAATTCGCGCGGGCTTATTGCAAGCCTGGAGTCACTCGGCTTTGAGGCGCGGTTTACCGACAATTTGTTCGGAAGCCGAATCTTCCGCACGCCGGGGACGACTGCGAGGTCTTGGGCGGGTGCTGGGGTGAATGCCGTTCAAAGGATTTTCCCGCGGCTCGTAAGTCGCGTAATAGGTCAATTTTTCGTTGATCGAGGGGTATTCGTGTGCCGCCGCCGCCCGGGGACTCCCGCCGAGTTCGCATACTGGGACGGGAAACACAACGTTCACAACTGACCAAGAGAAGGGAATGGGACAGCGCGGTTAGTAGTCCATCGAAACGGCCATATCCTTAGGAGTTATTCCTGCGGCTTGCCCACCTCCCCGGCGGTCCGCGACTGCTGGCGGTTATGCCGGCGGACGGAAAGGTCGATCGCCAACTCTATCGCGGCACGCATCGAGCCGGGGTTGGCGCGGTTGCGGCCGACGATATCGAATGCGGTGCCGTGATCCGGGCTCGTGCGGATGATCGGCAAACCAAGCGTCACATTCACGGCTTGGTCGAACGCCAACAGCTTCACCGGAATGAGGCCCTGGTCGTGGTACATCGCCACGACTGCGTCGAATTTTCCGTCGCGGGCCGCCAGGAAAACCGTATCGGGCGGGTAGGGGCCGGTGGCGTCGATGCCTTGTTCGCGGGCCATGAAGATGGCGGGGGAGATGATGCGTTCTTCTTCGTCGCCGAATTGGCCGTTTTCGCTGGCGTGGGGGTTTAGGCCGCAGACGGCAATTCGCGGCTTGGGGGTGTCGAACCATTCGACCATCGCCTGATGGATCAACTCGATCGGATGGAAAACCGCGCCGATGTTCAGGCGGCCCCACAGGCCCATGAGCGGTATGTGCACCGTGGCGAGAACGACCTTAAGTGGCCCGCCGGCGAACATCATTGCATACCGGCGAGAGCCGGTGCGCTGGGCGAAGAGCTCGGTATGGCCGGGAAAATTGTAGCCAGCGAGCTTCCAGCTCTCCTTGGCGATGGGGGCGGTGACGACCGCATCGACGAGTTTTTTCTGGGCGGCTTCGATCGCGTCGTTGCAGAAGCGCATGGAGGCTTCGCCGCCCATTTTGCTGGGACTGCGGATGGCGGAGCCGAGCATGGAATATTGGTCGTAGTCGACGACGACGGCGTCGTGCGGGTAGCCGCGGAGGCGGCCGTTGTATTGGTCGCGCCACCAGAAGACGTCGAACTCGGCGAGGTCGGCCGCGTAGGCCAGCAGCTCGTTCATCCCGTAGACAATGTACCGCGCCTTGTGGCGCAGGACGGGGTCGGCCAGCGCCTTGACGATCACCTCCGGCCCGACGCCGGCGGGGTCGCCCATGGTGATCGCGATGGTGGGACGGTAGTCCATGGTTGTCGTCGTTCCAGGCAGTTGGCAGAAGTTTGAGGATAGAGAATGGAAGATAGATGATGGAAAGAAGGATGATCTTGTCATCCTCCATCCTCGATCCTCGATCTTCAATCCTCGTTTTCGCGTTTCAGCCTACTGCCTCTCCTCTTATCTTCGGCCGATCCGTAGGTACGTTCAAGCCATGAAATCACGGTTTTTGAGAGCACATCGGCCTCAAGATTAAAGGGCCAGCCGGGCTGGCGCCTGCCCAGTAGCGTGACCGCCAGCGTCGTCGGAATGAGAGCCACTTCAAACTGTATGCCATCGACTGCCGCGATCGTGAGGCTTACTCCGTCCAGCGTCACCGAGCCTTTGGGCGTGAGATATTTGGCGAGCGGCACGGGCACTTCCAGCAGCAGCCGCCATTCATTTTCGCGTTCCACCTGTTCGAGCAGCAACGCGGTGCCGTCCACGTGACCCTGAACGAAGTGGCCGTCGATGCGGTCGCCGATGCGGAGCGAGCGCTCGACGTGAACCTCGTCGCCCTGCGCGAGCAGCCCGAGGTTCGTCTTCGCGAGCGTTTCGGCGATGACGTCGAAACCCAGCTCGCCGGGAAGAATTTGCGCAACCGTCAGGCAGACGCCGTTGACGGCCACGCTTTCCCCGTCACGCACGTCGGGCCAGTCGGCCGCGAGAGTAAGCCGTCGGAACATCGGGCCTTTGGCGACGCCGATGACGCGGGTGGATTTCTGGATGATTCCCGTGAACATCGGGGAAGTTTAGGCGAGCCAGAGAGGGGAGGGTAGTGATGAGGGGGGAGAGTTGAAACATTGGCAAAGCGTTCGTTCCTTTTCACCCGTCGGCTTTGCAGTCATGCGGATTCAACCGGATGGGGGTATGATCCGCCTTCGGAGGTACTGATGCCATTTTCGCGACTTCGTTATTTTATTCCCCTTGCCGTAGTCCTGGCGTGTGCTGTTTCGCGTGCCGGGAATTGGCCGCAGTTCCGCGGGCCTTCGGGGCAGGGGGAGTCGGCGGAGAAAAATCTGCCGTTGAAGTGGAGCGCCACGGAGAATGTGGCGTGGAAGGTGGACGTACCGGGCACGGGTTGGTCTTCGCCCATCGTCTGGGGGGATCGGATTTTTCTCACGTCCACGAGCGACGACGGCGTCTCCTGCCATGTCCTCTGCTTCGACCGCAAAGCGGGGAAATTACAGTGGAACGTTGAGGTCTTTAAGCAGACGCCGACGAAGAAAGAGGCGCGGAATTCCTACGCCACGCCCACGCCCGTCACCGACGGCGAGCGCGTCTACTCTATCTTCAGCGGCGGGGGGATCGCGGCCCTGTCCTTCGACGGAAAAATCATCTGGAGTTCCCAAGACATCAAGTTCTACGGCCAGCAAGGCTACGGCTCATCGCCCGCGCTCTACAAAGACACGCTCGTGGTTCATGTCGATCTCACCAGCCAGGGGAGCGACCCCAACCCGGGCTGGCTCCAACCGTGGGACCAGTCGTACGTGATGGCGCTCGACAAGCTCACCGGCAAACAGCGGTGGAAGACGATGCGCGGCCTCTCGCGCGTCGGGCACACGATGCCGCGGCTGGTGGACGTGGACGGAAAGACGCAGCTGCTGAGCGTCGCCGGCGATGTGGTGCAGGGGTTCGACCCCGACACCGGCGAGAAGCTCTGGTGGGCCGACAATCAAGGCGAAACGCCCGTCCCGACTCCCGTCGTCGGAGACGGCCTGGCCTTCACCGCCCCGGGCTTCAGCAAGCATCCCGCCATCCGCGCTTTCCGGCTGGGCGGCCATGGCGACGTCACTCATTCCAATCTCGTCTGGGAATACACCAAGGCCGTGCCGACCATGGCTTCGTACGCGTTCCACGATCACCGGCTCTACACGGTGAACGAGGGCGGCATCCTTCAATGCTTCGAGGCGGCGACGGGCAAACTGCTCTGGAAACAGCGGCTGGAAGGCACGTATTCCGCTTCACCCATCGTCGCAGACGGGAGGATTTATTTCCTGGCCGACGACGGGACGACGACCGTGATCGAGGACGGACCGGAATTCAAAGTGCTCGGGACAAATCCACTCAACGAGAAATGCCAGGCGTCCATCGCGGTGTCCAACGGGCAGTTCTTCATCCGCACGCAGCAGCATTTGTTTTGTGTCGGATCGCCGGCGAATTAATCGACTGCACCGGTCGTCACGCCCCACGCCCCACTCTATAAATCGTTTGAGGCCGGCTTGGTCGCGGGCTGGGTTTGGGGGACGAACTGCTCGTCCTTCATCATCTGACGGAGGCGTTTGTATTCCTGCTGCTTCTTGTGCTCGGCGAATTCGCGGATGTCCGGGGGGAGGTCCTTGTCGCGGAGGAACAGGACGATGCCGTTGTCGAGCTGGAGGCTGCCGAAGATCTGGCTGGGCTGCGTGGCGGGCGCGGTGACGGCGGGGTTGGCGTTCTGGTTCCAGAGGTAGACGCCTTCGGGCTTGATGACGTAGTCGAGCCCCGTGACGCCGCGGATGTCATCGAGGGCCTGGCGGACCGTGGCGTTGTCGAGCAGCAGCGTGATCTTGCGGAACTCGGGGGGCACGCGCTGGATGGCGCCGGGCTCCAGGCTGAATTCCACGCCCGCCGCCTGCGAAAGCACGGTCAGCACTTGTGCGACGTCTTCGCCGCGGAAGCGGCCGTTGACGGCTTTGCGCAGTTGCTGGCCGACCTGCTCTTCCTTGGGGACGATCACGATGCTCTTGCCCCACGGGTACCAGGTGAGGTTGGTCTGTTTGGCGAGTTGCTCGAGGGCGTCTTCCAGCGTGGCGTTGCGGGGCACGTTGATGGCCTGGCCGGTGTTCGCGTTCTCACCCGGACGGTATTCCACCGCGAACTGCGATTTGGCATCCGCGAGTTTTCGATCCACGGCATCGACCAGTTTGCCGACGGTGTCGGTCGCGCCCTGTCCGAGGGGCGTGCGGCTCATCAGGTCCAGCGCCTCAAGCTCCTGCACGGTCGCCCGCCGGCCCAATCGCGCGAGTGCTGGCATCGGCTGAAGCTTCACCGACTGCGGGCCCACCGAAAACGTCAGCCCCAGCTTCTGGCAGATCGCAGTCAGCGCCTGACGCAGCGTCTGATTCTGAATCGCGGCCTTGATATTGGTCTGCTCGCCCCACGGCAGCAGATCGTAAACCTGCTGCTCCACCGTAATCGGCACAGCCGTCTGGTCCGTCACCTTCTTCACCGCCTGCGGCAACACGCCGTCCACCTGAAGCGTGACAACTTTGTCGAGCGCCTCGTTAATCAGCGCGGAACTGTCCTGAGCGAAGGACGGCCCGGCGAGCACAAGGAGCGACAATACGCCAAGGAAGAAACGTCGCATGGTAAGACTCCGAATCAAATGCGATCCACGAAGGGCACGAAAGGGGACACGAAAGAACACGAAGGAAATGCGAAAGGCGACATTTGCGATTGGAAGAATCTCAAATTTCAGATTTCAGACCTCGAACATTAATCGCAAATTGGCAGTCGCAAATCCTCTTCGGGTTCTTTCGTGTCCCCTTTCGTGCCCTTCGTGGATCGCTATCTCGTGGATCACTGCATGTCGAACATCGGCAGCGGGTTATCTTGCGCGGGGAGGGCGCCGCTGGCAACGGTGATGTGGGAGGGGCGGGAGACGACGTCGTCGCTGTATTGGGCAAGGGTGGAATCGTTGGCGATCGATTTTCCCGGGCCGATGGCAATCTGTACGTCCCCGGGGCCATCCGCCTTTTCGAGTTGCGGGCCTTCGACTCTGAGGAACGCGACCGGCGCCGGATGAACCTGTTCCGACGGAACGGTGACGACCTGGTCGGGACGAGCGCGATACATTCGGATCGCCAATCCTGCGGCAACGAGCAAAGACGCCGCCAGCGCAAGCGGGGCGGCCACCCGCGCCCAGGAAGGCAGGCGATAGCTCTTTTCCGCGCGTTCCTCGGCAGACTCCGCAACCGCCGCCGAGATCGACTCGGCAAGCAGTTCCCACCGAACCTCCGGCAATGCCGGGGCGGCCTTGAGCCCCGCGTCGAGCCGACGATATTCATCGAGCAGCGCCCGAGCCCCGGCGTCCTCCGCAAGCCGCCGCTCCAGCGCAACGCACTCCGCATCGGTGAGCGTCCCGTCGAGGTACTGGCTGATCGAAAATTCAAGGTCGTTGGTCATGGTTGCTGGTTGCTGGTTGCTAATAAATGCAGCGGCCGGTCTTCACCAGCAACCAACAACTGCTTCACAAATGTTCCTTCATCAGTTCCCTCAGCTTCTTGCGTCCTTGAAACACGTGCCATTTCACGGCTTCCACGCTGCAATTCAGGGCCTCGGCGACTTGCTTTTGAGGCATTTCTTCGATCGTGAACATCACGATCGCCAGCCGTTGTTTTTCGGGGAGCTGGGCCAAAGCTTGTTGGAGCTTGCGGCCCATCTCTTCGCTTTCGAGCTTATGGACCGGATCGCCGCTCTGGGCCATCCACTCGCTGGCGGCTCCGCCCGAATCGGTCTGCTGGCCGCCGCCGAGCAGATCATCCAGCGGCAACTGCGAGCGGCTCTTGCGGCTTCGGCGATAGTTGAGCGACAGGTTCGACACGATCCGCATCAACCAGCCGCCGAATGCTTCAGGCTTCTGAAGCGTCGATAGGCTGCTGAACGCTTTGAGGAATGCGTCCTGCGTCACCTCCATCGCGTCGTGGCTGTTGCCCAGAAGTCGATACGAGACGGCAACCGCCTGCCGCTGGTACTTACGGATCAGCACGTCAAACGATTGCCGCTTGCCGGCGAGCACTTCACCGACAAGCGTCCCGTCTGTCGGCCCTTCGCCACCGGGACCCGCGCTACCAGGCGTAGCGCCGCCCGCCGGCGGTCCCGCAGCTTCGCCTCCCTGGGACTCGCTGGCCTTTGGGTCCATTAGTCAGACACAAACAGTGAAGTGGGGTTAGACATTCAGGAGGACTTTGTAACCTCACGCAGTCCGAAAAGCACGAAAATCGTCCCGCCGGAATCTGCAACAAACTTAGCTTGGCACAACAGTTATGCGCAGATGATGGAAAAGTTTCGCCGCTCGATTATTTTCTCTCTAAATTATCTGCGGACCTGGCTCAACAGCTCTCGGCTGTAATCTGCCAATGCCGCGGCAATCGCAGCCGGCCCACCCTGCACATGGGATTTCATCCGCTTCACGACGCCGCTCCCGACGATCGCCCCGTCCGCCAATCCTTGGAGTTGCGCGACGTGCCGGGCTTGCGAAATTCCGAACCCGACGCAGATCGGGCGATCGGTCAGGCCTTTGAGCTGGCGAACATTTTCGGCGAGGTCAGCCGGGAGCTGATCGCGCTCTCCGGTGATTCCCGAAACGGAAAGGTAATAGACGAACCCGCTGCTCAGGCGGGCGATCTCCGCCCGGCGTTCGGGGGCGGTGCTGGGGGCGACCATCAGAATAGTGTCGAGTCCGCCCGAGCGAATAATGTCACAGATGCCCTGCGCCTCGGGGGGCGGAAGGTCAGGCACGATGAGCCCGTCGAACCCGCAAGACTTGGCCTCGGCCACGAAATGCGCAACGCCATATCGGAAGACGATGCTGTAACTGACCATCGCCACCAGGGGAATCGAAACCCCCGGCCGGGCCTGCCGCACCGTCGCGAAGATGTCCGCGATCTTCAGCTTCTTTTCCAGGGCTGCCGTGAATGATTCCTGAATGGTCGGCCCGTCCGCGATCGGGTCGGAAAAAGGAAACCCGACCTCGATCGCGCTGGCCCCGGCGGATTCCAGCGCCGGCAACGCCGCGGCCGTCGTGGCCAGGTCCGGGTAGCCGGCGGGGATGAACGGCACGAGGCCGATCTGCTTGCGTGCCTTGAGGGCATCAAACGTCTGGCAAATGGTTCGTCGCGCCGCGCGGGTTGGGTTCATGCCGGTTCCTGTCTCGTTCCAAATGTACTGGCCGCGATGATACGGGAGGATGCGCGGGATGAAAACGCGCGCGATGAACGTAAAGCGTGGAACGTGGAAGGTGACAAATGCCCTCATTGCCGCGCCTTTGTCACCTTCCACGTTCCACGTTTTACGTTTCACACCCCACATGTTCATAATGCCGCGACGGATAGCCGCCGATGATCATATGTCCGTAGGTCTGTACCTTGGACGAACCGAACGTCTTGACGCGATCCATTATGAGCCACGCAACCACGAACGCCGCCGGGTCCGATACTGTGTCCCCGGCTGCGCCTGCAATGAGCGAAGAGCATCGGAAGATAAAACGGTCACTGGTAGAAGCCGTGGGGACCGGGCTGGGTGATGGCGGGGCGCATCCGAAGGAGGCCGACCGCCCGGCGGCGGAGCAGAAGCTTTCCGAGGCTTACGGCAAGCTGGGGTTGACCCTCAATGAGGCCGCGCGCGGCGCACTGTTCACCGACGTGATGAACGATCTGTTCGGCCTGGGCCCGATCCAGGCGCTTCTCGATGATCCGTCCGTGACGGAGATCATGGTGAACCGCGCGGACCGTGTCTACGCCGAACGGGCGGGAAAGCCCGGGCGCACGAATGTCACGTTTGATGACGACGCACACGTTCGGCTGATCATCGAGCGCATCCTCCTGCCGCTGGGGAAAAGGCTCGACGCCAACAATCCGCTGGCCGACGCCCGCCTGCCCGACGGCTCGCGCGTCAACGCGGTGATCCCGCCCGTCGCCATCGCCGGGGCGTGTCTGACCATCCGCAAATTCAGCAAGTCGCGCCTCGGGCTGGACGACCTTGTGAAATTCGGCTCCGTCACCCCGGCCGTGGCGGATTTCCTTCGCGCCTGCGTATTGGGGAAGCTTAACATCGTCGTGGCCGGGGGCACCGGCTCCGGCAAAACCACACTGCTTAACGCCCTTTCGGGCTGCATCCCCGATCACGAACGGGTGGTGACGATTGAAGACGCCGCCGAACTCAAGCTCCACCAGGACCACGTCATCACGCTGGAGGCCAAGCGCCCCAACGCCGACGGCACGGGCGAAGTGAGCATCCGCGACCTGGTCCGCAACGCGCTGCGCATGCGCCCCGAGCGGATCGTCGTCGGCGAGTGCCGCGGCGGGGAGGCGCTGGACATGCTCCAGGCCATGAACACCGGCCACGACGGCTCGCTCACCACCCTGCACGCCAACTCCCCGCGCGATGCCATTTCGCGCATCGAAACGATGGCGCTCATGGCGGGGATCGAGTTCCCCATCCGCGCCTTGCGCGAGCAGATCGGGTCGGCGGTTCAGGTGATCGTCCAGCAGGCCCGCCTGAGGGACGGGTCGCGCAAGATCACGAACGTCACGGAGCTCGCCGGGATGGAAGGGGACAAGATCGTGCTTCAGGAGCTGTTTAAGTTCAAGGAGGTCCCGGGCCCTACCGTCGACAAGGTACACGGCTCGCTTCAGGCGAGCGGCCTGCGACCGCAGTTCATGGCAAAGCTGGAGACCACGGGCATCCGGTTCACTGCCGCAACGTTCACCCCCGGCGCGCCGCCGGTCGCCCGCGCCGCGGCGTAACCGGATCATCGCGGCGCGTCCGCCAGTGACTCGTACGTCCATTGCTCCGCCCCCACAAACCGGGACAGGTCCAATTTCGTCGCGGCTCCGAACGCCTCGTTGATCACGCTGCCGATCCGGACGACGCCGCCCACAATCCTCGTTGTCGCGAACCCCGCTTCGTGCCGGCGGAACAGGTCCGGGTGTGCCGCCAAAACCGCCTCCTGCACGTCGGCGGGAAACATCGTCAGCCCCTTGAAATAATGGTGCCCGTTGCGCTCGGCATGGGTAATGCCGAGGTTCGCGATCACGCACAAATCCTGCTGCAGCGCCACCGGGCTGACGTTCGTTAAATCCTCGGCGCTGAGCACAAACGGCCGCGAGCGGTCATTCCGCCGGCGGTGCTCGATCAGGCACGCATTGGCGATCCCTTTGAACACGCCCTTGCAATTCTTATGACTCGTTCCCGCGTACCCGAAGGCAATCGCCTGGCGCGCGGTCGTCAGCGTCCCGTCCGACTCGTCAATAATCGTCGGCGGGCGCTCCTGCCAGGCCGCGAATTCCTTCATCGCGCCCTCTTCCAGCGCGACCGACCGATGCAGCGGCTGCTCGACGAAGATCAAATTCTTAAGAAACCCTGCAAGCGCCGGCTCCGAAGTGAGCGCCGCCCAAAACGCGCGGAACGGCTCAACCGCCTTGAAGTTTTCATTGCCATCGAGCGTGAACGCGAAATGCTCCCCCGCGTTTCGCGTGATGACGTCCGCGACGCTCCGAACGCGCTGCGCATCCTTCGCCGCATCGCCCCACAGCTTGACCTTGAAATGCGTGAGGCCGTAGTCGCGGATGCACGCCTCCAAAGACTGCGGCAGCCCGTCACTGACGCGATCGACATCGGAAATTTCCGCGTCCGTCAGTGGATCAGTCAGGCCGACCGTGTGGCGCACGGTGATCTGCCGGAGCGGCGCGGCCGGCAGCAGATCCCGCGGCTTAGCGCCCTGTAATTCCGGGTGAATCCGCCCGAGCCGCAGGCCCAGCCGGTCATCGCGAAGGACGGTCGAGAAGGGGACGCCCTGATCCCGGCAGAAGGCGTCGATCATCGCCCGCTCCACGAGGCTCGCGCCGAACCCCGCCAGCAATGGCGGATACCCCCACCCGCCGGCCCAGGCGATCTGCGCCTGGTAAGTCCGGTCCCACAGATCAAAGACGCTCGCATTAGCGCCCGCCGCGACGGCGATGTCGCACGCCGTGCGGATCACCTTCAGCATGTCGTCGATGTCGTCGCGGTACCGGGTTTCGGGGTCCTTCGTGAACCATTTGTTGGGCAACCCATCCGCCGCCACGCCCCACGTCTGTCGGCCGTCGACTTCCAAAAGCAGACTAACGAAAAGGTGTGGCAGTTCGGTGAGCGTGGTGATGCCGAACCGGAACGGCATCCGCAGCCGCATGTTGACGATGCGGAGGTCGGTGGAGAGGACTTTTACACGCATCGGATCTCGTGGGGGGTGAAATCAATTCCCAATGTCGCCGCATCCTAAAAGATGCCCAGTTCTTTCATGACACTCACTGCAGGCGGCAATGGGCGTCGGCAGACCTAGTCAAGTTTGAGCCAGAACCCTTTGATGACTGTGCTACGGAAAATGCCCTCTTCGCCCATCGGGGTTGCGCGGAAGATGCGATCCTTGCCGGGGACGTAAAACTCCGCCTGTCGGCGGTCGGGGTCGAGCAGCCAGTATTCGCGGACGCCGCCCCGTTCGTATTCGAAATGCTTGTCGCCACGGTCGATGACCCGGCTGCCCGGACTAATGATTTCGACGATGACGTCGGCAGGGCCTTGCAGATGGTTCTTCTTGAGGCGCGACAAATTCTTTTTCGCAACGAACATTAGATCGGGCGAGCGGCCGGGAAGGTCCGGACCGGTCTTCATTTGAAAAGGCTCGTGCCGAATCACGCCCAGCCTGTGGGTTTCCACGTAGGCCCGCAGGACCGCGATCAAAAACCCGTCGAGATCCGCATGCACATCCGAGACCGGCGCCGTGGCTACCACCTCGCCATCCTCCCACTCGACGTGATGGTCATCGCCGGGCAGTTCAAGGAATTCTTCGTAGGTGATCTTCGCCGGAATCGACGGAGCGACCCGCGCCTCCATTTTCGCATACCGAGTAGTCATGGGTGGCACCTCAATACTGCTATTGTAGCCGTTTTCAGACACCATTGCGGCGCGACGCACTCACCTCTGCCGGCCCATGATCAGCAGCGCGATCGTCAACACCTGAAGAAAGATTGCGAACAGCAGCAGCGCCTGCACTTCGCCGGGAGCGTCGCGGTGCAGGTAAGCGTAGAAGAGCACAGGCGCCACCATCACCTGCATAATCCCGGCCATCAGCTTGCTCACCGAAAATTCGGTGAGCGGCTGCTCACGGTGCCGGCGGACCTCGTCGAGGATTTGTTGCGCGATTTCCTCCAGCCGTGCCGTGTCCGTGTACGCTTCCGTGGGGCGGACGGCCGCGGGAATTTCGGGCTGCGGCTCGGCACGCGCCGCGGCACGGCCCGCGGTGCGGGCGCCCGGGGCCTGGGCGAGGGCACGTAGCGCGGGCACCTCGGCCACGGCGGGGCGCGCGGGCTTGGCCGCGGCGCCGCTCAGCGCGGATGTCGCGGGCTGAAAGGTTCCCGCCCGTACACGCTCCGCGAAGGTAAGCTTCCTGCCCGCGGCGGCAGCCGCAGCCGCAACGTCCGCAGGATCGGCAGAGTTCGCGGGCGGGGCCGCGGAATCCAGCACAAGGTTGGGGGCGGAATTTGCGGGGACAATTGAAGCGGAAGGATGCGTCTGGACGGGCGCCGATTCCTCCGCCGAAACCTCCGGCGCTTGCTCTTGGCTTGCCTGTGGCTCCCGATGACGCTCGATGATGTCCACCGCTTCCTTCAAGGATGCCGCTACGAAATCCGGCTCAACCACTGCCGGCTCATTTGCCGCGGAGGAAGGCGGAAGGCTCAGGTCTTTGAACAAAATCGTCCGGCAGCCTGCGGCTTTGCCGGCCTCGATGTCGCGCGGCGCGTCGCCGATCGCCCAGCTGCGCGACAAATCCAGCGCCAGCTTCTCCGCCGCCTGAAGGATCATCCCCGGCTTGGGCTTGCGCAGCTCGCTTTCCT
>JAQGHH010000607.1 GCA_028288945.1 Phycisphaerales bacterium | reverse complement strand
GTTCGGCGAAGCCGAACCTACTAAAGCCTGCACCGAAGACACCAACTCAATTCCCCGCCATCGCCACTTTCCCGGCGGCCTCGGTAACCGGGGGCGGGAAATAATACTTGTACGGCGCCTCTTTCATCCACGCTTCATCCAAAACGATCAGCTTGCCCTGCATCGTGGCGTGGCCGATGCCGCAGAGCTCTTCGCACACAAGGTCGTAGGCGATCGCCGCGGGAAGTTTGTCCACGCCCGCGGCCTTCAATTCATCGAGCGTCGCGAGCGTGATCAGTGAGTTCTCGCGGAGGACCGTTTGCCCATCCTTCGAGAAGCGATAATACCCCGGCTTGCGGCGGTTGGGACGGTAATAGTCGGCCTTGGGCGTGTCCTTATTGATCAGGGCCAGCGCGTCGTAGTGATCGTGCTGGATCACTTTCCGCAGTTCTTCCAGCGTGTATTCACGCGGGCCGGGGCAGTCGTCAGTGGTGCGGATGTACATCCGGCCACGCATACCGGGAACTACGTCGAGTTTCACGCGGAAGTTGGGCAGGAAAAAGTCGTGGATCACGTCCCGGCTGCCGAGCTGAATCTCCACCGGCCGGCCCTTGGGGATCACGATGACGCGGCCGACGGTCTTGCCGTAGTTGTTGAGCGAAGCAAGCTCATCGTCCTTGCCGGTCGGGTCAGGGTTCGTATCGGGATCGCTGAAATCCCGGCCCAGCGGATTGTTGACCGCCAGGAACTTGTCCAGCGCCTGACGGGCCTGCTCTTCGGGCAGATACGCGGGGCCGGGGACTTTTGGGAACTCGTAATCGAAGCTCTTGCCATCGGGGAGTGTCGGCCACTTGAGGTCGGTCGGTTTCGGGTAAAGCAGATAGCGGCCGATCTTGTTCGTCGGGCCGGGATAGATCACGTTCCACTTGAACTGCTCGCCGATGACCAGGATCTTGACCGCGTTGGGATCGTTGCCGATGGGGGAGTAGCGGTAGTTGTCCCACACGCGCTTGGTCCAGAGGGCCAGCACGATAAGGATGACCGCGGGGATGAGCGTCCACATGATTTCCAAGCGGGCGTTGCCATGGGTGTAGACGCCTTTTTCCGTTCGGCCTTTGCGGTGACGGTATTTGATAAGGAACCAGACGAGCACCGCCTGCACCCCAACGAGGATGACGGTGGTGAGCCAAAAGATGAACACAAAGATCTGGTCCATCGGCCCGCCGTGGGCGGCGTAGTTGGTGTTGAGCCACCAGTCGTTCCCGCTCATGGCGACGAGCGTCGCAGGCGAACCGGCGGCATGGGCCGCGGAGTTCATCAGCGCAAGTACCGAGAAGCCCGCCAAAAAAAGGGCCGGTGGGACATGACGATTGCTCGATCGCTTACGAATCACCGACCTGGTCTCCATGCGGGCGAATCTACGAGCTAAGTAAAGCGAGAGACGCTACGGAATGCGATTGGCCCCGCCCGTCTCTTTGGTCCCCTCTCCCTCGTACTCGGGGGAGAGGGAGTAATTTCATCCTCTACGCTTGGCCTTACTTCGCCGCCACGGCCTTCGCGCCCTTGGCGTCGCAGCATGCCGCGGTCGTCGACACTTTTAGCTCCTTCGCCGCGGGGGCCGCGGCCTTCTTCTCGGTGTCGAAGGTGAAGTCCACGACGGCCTTCCCGCCGGCGACCTTGCCCTTCTGTTCCTGCGTGCCGTACTTCTCGTGCCAGGCGACGAAGGTGTACTCGCCGTCGGGCAGGCCCTTGGCGTCGATGCTGTAGGTGCCGATCGCCTTGTCGTCGGAGCTGGTCACGGCGAAGTAGGGGTTGTTCACCACCCGCACCCAGCAGGCCATCCACGGGTGCACGTCGCACTTGATCTTGAAATTCTCCTCGGTCTTGAACGGCTCGATCTTCTTCTGCCCGACCGTCGGCTGCCCGAAGTTGAACGCCGGGTTGTCGATCGCCAGCGAGTGGACGTTGTGCAGCGTCGCGTCGCTGTTCTTCACCGTCACCGGCTGCCCGACCGCCACCGCCACCACGTGCGGCGAATAAACGCACCCCTTCTGGTCGATCATCACCGGCGTGGTGGGGGTGGTACCCAGATCCTTCCCCTCAGGCACCTTCACCGAGACGACGACATTGGCCAACTCGCCTTTGTCGCCCGTGATGACCGTTTCTTCAAAGACCGGGTCCTTATGCATCTTGGCGCAGTCCGGGGCGTTCTTGATGCCCGCGATCTCGGCCATCTCAGGGGCCTTGCCCTTAAGCGTGACCTTTCCCGTCACTTGCCCAAACGAAGCCGAGCACATGCCGGCGGAAAGGGCCAAGGCAGTGATCCAAAGAGACTTGCTCATATCTGCTCCTGCAGTAAGGGGATAGATTAAGGAAGCGCTGGCATCGCGGCCGGCGGGCCGGGCGAAATACGTCGTTCCCGTCCCCTGACGCCTTGGGACGGGATAGCGCCTCATACTAAGGTGAACAACCACCGTTGTACACGCGGCCAACCTGCGGCCATTTGCCGCACGGGGGCCTTTTTGCGGCCGTGACGTCAGTCGACGGCTGTTGGAGGTTCAGTCGCCCCAGCCACGTCCCGTATTACACGCGATTCGCGAACGCGGTTATCGGACCCATAGGCCGTGTTTCCCATATATCCCGTGTCATCCGCATTGCCCATTTGACCGATACACAAGTCAGCGACGGCACCACGCGGCGTCGGGAACGCGTTATCAACCGGGATTTGGGACTATGAAGAATCGATCGATTTTGGCCGTGGCCGTCCTTCTTGGGGCGGCGGTCGTCGGGTGTGCGAAGAACAACAACAATAACGCCGCGGCCAGTGTCGCGGCTCGCCCCAATCCCACCGATTTTGAAGCGGCCAAAGAGCCCGCGATTACCGCCAACACGCGATTTGCCGCCGGCCAGCTCGCCGAGAGCGACAAGTCGTACGACAACGCGATCCAACAGTACAAGCTCGCGCTGGAATCCAGCCCCAAGCACCTCAAATCCCTCTATCGTCTTGGCTGTGTCTACGCCCAGCTTCAGCGATACCCTGAGGCGGCGGAGGCATGGAAGCGGTACGTGACCGCGACGGACGGGTCGGCAACGGGCTACAGCAACCTGGGTTTCTGCGAAGAGCTCGCCGGCAACCCGAACGCCGCCGAGGCCGATTACAAGCGAGGCATCGCCAAGGACCCGAACAATGAGCCGTGCCGCGTCAACTACGGCCTGATGCTCGCCCGCCGAGGCCGCACGGGCGAAGCGATCGTCCAGCTCCAGGCCGTCCTCCCCCCCGCGCAGGTCCACTACAACCTCGCCAGCGTCTACGAGCTCCAGCACCGCAAGGAACTCGCCAAACAGGAATACCAGAAGGCGCTCGATCTGGACCCGAACTTTGATGATGCGAAGTCGAAGTTGGCGTCGTTGAATTAGTTGCCAGTTGCCAGTGAAGGAAGCAGAACTGGGAAAGCCTGCATTTGCCTCCTTCATTGTCGTCAACGAGCTGGCAGCCGTGCCTCCTCCGCTTCTTCACTGGCAACTTCCCCACTCTTGTTTTCCCCTCCCCCGGCGCATAACCTTCCCCGCGCCATGGCCCACAATGTCGCGCTGTTTGTCACCTGTCTGACCGACCAGTTCTACCCGCACGTAGGCGTGGCGGTCACGAAAATCCTCGAGCGGCTGGGCTGCTCCGTCTCATTCCCCGAAGCGCAGACCTGTTGCGGCCAACCCTTCTTCAACAACGGCTTTCACCCGGAAGCTAAAAAGCTTGCGGAGCATTTCCTCGAAGTGTTCGAGCCCTACGACTACATCGTCACGCCCAGCGGAAGCTGCTGCGCGATGGTCCGCGAACAGTTCCATCAACTGTTCAAGGGCGACGACGCGCAGGCGCACGTCATGGAAAAGGTGGCGGGGCGGACGTATGAGTTTGTCGAGTTCCTCGACAAAGTATTGAAGGTTGACGTGTCGCAGTTCGCGCTGCCGCGAAGGGAGGGGATAACCTACCACTACACCTGCCACCTCCGCGGCATAGGCGTAAAAGACGAAGGCGTGCGCCTCCTCCAGCAACTGGGCAATGTCGATTTCCGCCCGATGGAAAAGACCGACCAGTGCTGCGGCTTCGGCGGAACCTTCGCCGCCAAATATCCCGCCATCAGCGGCGCGATCGTCGAAGACAAGGTGCAGTGCATCGCCGCCACAGGCGCCAGCACGCTCATCTGCAATGATGCCGGCTGCACGATGAACATCTCGGGCATGTGCAATCGCCAGAACATCCCCGTGACGACCAAGCACATCGCCGAGGTGTTGGCGGAGGCGATGGGAATTGATTGCAGCGTGCTCTAGCGAACCCGGATTATTACCCACGTGGGAAGCGGCTATCGATGATGGGGTGCGTAGAGCCGCGTGAGGGACAGTGCCGACAGAACGACCACCAGTCCGACGTACGTGATCGCGGTGCGGGTGTCGCCACGGCCCTCATTCTTGTCAATGACGGCCCGGCCAATGCAGACGAGCAGCAGGATAAGCAGTATGCCGTCGTCGGTGTGCAATTTTGTGTACCCCCATGCCGCCGCCACGACGCCCGCCGCCAGCCACTTTTGTGCGCGGGACAGTGCGTGAAACGCCCGTCCGCCGTCGAGTTGCCAAATGGGGGTCAGATTGAAAAGGTTAATCCACGCGGTGACCCCGGCCAGCGCCGCAAACAAAGGCTGCCTGGTCGCACACCAAATCCCCAGACATGCCAACGCCGCTCCCAATCCGTAAATCGGCCCCGCAAGGCCGATCGCGGCGTCGACGGTCGGATCTTCGACATGCTGCTGTAACCGAATCAACGCGCCCAAGCCTGGAATGAACATCGGGGCCGACGCCTTGATTCCATACCGGCGAAGGGCGATCACGTGCCCCATCTCGTGCACATAGATTGTGAGCACGAACCCCGTCGCGAACTTCCATCCCCACAGCGTCCAATAGACAC
>JAQGHH010000567.1 GCA_028288945.1 Phycisphaerales bacterium | reverse complement strand
TGCAAGAGTTGCTTGGTGTTCATCACCTGCTGATCGTTGGGCGTGCGGGCGGCTACCTGCACGGCCATCTGCTGATACTGCTTGAACTGCCCGACATCCGCGACGGGGCCCGGCGGCGGCGTGGGGCGGCGCTTCTGCAAGCCGGGGGCGGCCTTGTCGGCGGCTTCGACGCGGCTCTGGAGCGTCGGGTGGTCGCTCATGTACGCGGACGCCACGTCGCCCATCTTGTCCTTCATCACCTGGAAGAAGTCGCGGAAATGAGCCGGGTCCCACCCGGCCATGGCGTAGAAGGTTTGGCCGTACTGGTCGGCCTGCGCCTCGTCGCCGCGGGTGAAGCCCATGTTGATGAAACCGCCGACGGATGCGCCGGCGCTGCTGCCGAGCTGCGCGTATTCCGCGCCGTGCTCGCTGCCGCCGGCGAGGTACCCGGCCCCGCCCGCGCCGACCGCCGCCGCCGCCAGCAGCATCTGGTTGGTCATCCCCTTCTGCACATGCCGGCAGTAGATGTGACCGAACTCGTGGGCCATCACCGCCGCGAGCTGGTCCTCATTCTGGCAGAGCTGAAAGAGCTGGTTGTAGATGTAGACGTGATGCCCGCCGGTAGTGAAGGCGTTGAGCGTCGGGCTGCTGACGAGGTGGAACTGGATGTCCTGGAACATCCACTGCGTGTCGCCGGTGAAGTGGCTCTTGGGGCCGATCTTCTCGCTGTCGGCCTGCTTGGCCGCGGCCACGATCCGGCCGCCGATGGACTGGAGGTAATTGTTCAGGTCGGCACTGTTCATCACGGCGGGCGTGAGCGAAGAGTGAAACTGGGTGGACTGGCTAAGCACCGAGCTGTCATTGCGGCTCGCGGCACATCCCGGCCCGGCCACCAGCAACAGCGCCGCGGCGACGCACGACGATCCGACCAACCGCTTCAAAATCGAAAGGGTGAACATGATGGGGTTCCTCAGTTTTCCATTCCTCGAGTGGGCGGCAGCGCCGCACTTCTCCACCAGTTTGAGATTCTACTGTCATAGACCGCGAGCGCTCAAACGGGTTGGTCAAAAAGTTTTGGCCGGCGACGGAGCGTGGCATGGCGCTTTGGGGTGTGACTCGGAAAAGTTGACGTTGTGAATATTCATCATCCGCTCGCTTTCTTGCGACGAGCCGTCTAATTCACCAAGGATTCCCGAGGCTTCTTGAAGTCAAGCCCTGTCGCGTCAGGGTGACGCTGCCGAAGGCGCGCCTGTCGGTGTGAAGATCGAGCGGCCCGCTCGCCGATGCGGGAGTTGTCGAATGATGTAATTCGAAACACAGAGACGGAGTCCTGAGTAAAAGGAAGCGGCGTATGATTTCGCGATATGTGCCGGAGGCGAATGCGGAGCGGTGGATGCAGGAGCAGTTGTTCGAAGAGGACGTGCGCGCGGTGCTCGCAATGATGCGCCCCAACCGCCAGGAACGCCTGGCCGGATGGTCGGAATACCGCACCGGCGGCGCGCACTTCCGCGCGACGATTTCGTGGGACAAGGAGTTCGGGAACGGATCGCCCGACAGCGGCTTGCGCGTGCCGTGCATCGCCGACGTGCTGGAGGCGATCCTCGTCGGCTCGGCGACGAATCAGGACGAGCTGATGCCCGCCCAGGAGTTCGAAATGTACCGCGAGGTGGTGTGCGAGCTCTACCGCCGGCTCGATCAGTTGCAGGCGTGCTATGAATAATGGCGTGGAATGAGAAATGACGATCAGCAGAGTATCGCATGGCCAAGACCGACCCACACCGCCCGCGCAGCCGCCGATCCCCGCTGACCCGGCTGCTCACGATGCTGCAATCGGGCAAAGACGTCCGCAAGCGCAAGGTGCGCAGAGTGCGAGCGGCGGTCCGTGCCAGGCGCTACGAGAATGATTTGAAAGTGTCGATCGCGGTGGACCGCCTGCTTAAAGAGGTGGCGGAGGAGTGATGGCGTGGTTCCCTCTCCCTCTCAGGGAGAGGGTTAGGGTGAGGGTGGACACGTTGGATTTGACCAACGGCGCTTTTCGCAAAAGCCTCGTGTGTTGCAAAAATACAATGTCGCGTTTCGCAAGAAGCACGTTCACTAACGTCCCGCGCCTCACCCCGGCCCTCTTCGATGAAACTCCGTTCCCGGTCAAGCACAAACTTGGCGGCGGGAGGCTTACGGGGCGGGGGCTTGGGGGCGGGGCCCCGGTCCCGGCTTCGGCCAGGACGCCTGATTCCCGCGCACGCCATCGCTCCTCGGCAGGCCGGGCCATTCTTCCATCCGAGCCCGGGCCGTCGCCGGCCTTGCCCATGTGGGTTGTCCGAAAGGGTCCGTGCCGACTGCCCTAATCTCTCGACGAGCCTTGGGTCGGAGGCGAAGCCCCCGTCAGGCCCAAGAGGGCAACGAGCTCATTGGCACGGACCACGGCCGATCTTCCGATCCGCCAAAACCTCCGCGTCCGCCAAAACCTCCGCGGGCCTTCCTCGCCGCGGGATCTTTTTAGTTCATCAACGCCGCCCCCCGTTGGATTACCGGCCGCTTCATCGCATGATGCGGGTTCCTGAGCCAGCGGTTGCCGACGGCGCCGACGATCACGCACGCCGGCTTGCCGCGCGACCGCATCGAATCGGCCAGTTTCCCCCAGCGGTCGGTGGTGCAGATCAGGCGATGCGCCGCCTGCACGACCGTCAGCCGCAGCAGCCTGTTGCACCCGTCGATCAGCCCCGCGTCGGCCGCCGGAGGCGTTGCACGGGCTCAACCCGCAGTACCGCGCCAGCCGCCTGGCGGCCTTGAAGCGGCCAAAGTCCCCCACGTACGCCCGCAGCACCCAGGCGGTCACCTCGCCGATGCCTTGTTGTTCGGCCAGCTTTTCGATGACCGCATCCCCCTCGGTCGCTTCGCACAGCCGCTGCCCGGCCTTGACGATTTTGCCGTCGGTGTACTTCAGGTCGTCCAGCAGGTCGTTGACGATCCAGCGCGCGTGCCTGGAGAGAAGGTCATTGTCCCGCACCGACGCGACCCAGCCCTTGCTCCACCGCGAGCCGCATGCCCTGTCGATCCTCACCCGCTGCTCGCGCGGGATTGCGCCGACCTGCAGTTTCAGCGCCCGGCCGCGGTCGACCAGCCGCTGGCGGTGGTTGACCGGTTGCCGCAGTTCGCAGATGTCGCCATACCCGCGGCAGGCAGCCCGCCGGCGTCAGGTCCGCCAGCGGCCGCCCGTCGGAATAGTCGCTCTTGTCCGGCGAGTTCTTGATTTGGCGATGTAGGCCGGGTGCCCCAGCGACAGGTTCCAGTCCAGCCGCTCGACCAGCTCCTGGCCCAGGTCCGCCGCCCCGCAGCGGGCCTCGATCCCGACCCGCCGCACCACGCCCAGCCGCGCCAGCTCCCGGCAATCGTTGCCCGCCGATCGGTTCGGCAGCGCCTTCCCTTGCTGGTCGAGGGCGCAGACTTGGATGGAATCCTGGTGATAGTCCAGGCCGACGAAAACAGGTCCGTTGCTCATGGTCCGTTGCTCATGGTCCGTTGCTCCCTGACGAGACGCTCGTCAATAAAACTTGGGCTATCGTTACGGCAACGGACTTTCATTTTCATCCCCATCCCCCTAGGAGGGAGAGGGGGCAAGACCGCCGCCGGCCGGCGGTTGGTTGCTACTTCTACGAACACGCTTCACGAACCGCACTCCCGCCCAGATCACCAGTAGCAGCGGCAGCACCAGGCAGATCCCCACCACCACGAACATCAGCCCGTACCCCAATCCCTTCAGGCTCGTCATCAGCCCGTTGCGGAAGTAGTCGGCCATGCTCGCTTCGCCGCCCAAATTGGCCGCCGTATCCGAGAACGTCACTTCCAGCCTCGCCCGCGCCAGGCGGATATCCGGGGCGTGAGTATCGACCGTCACGTGCTTGCTCCGGCGGTTGCCCATGTGGTCGGCCTGGTCGGCGATCGCCTGGGCTTTTTCCAGCGGCACGTCCAGTGTTACGGTCGCCGTCGTGTGGCCGGCGTTGTCCTGGGAGACGGTCGGGTTGTCGGCCTGGCGGCCGCCTGCGGCGACGGCCGCGGCGATCAGGTCGTCGGTCGCCTTTTCCACGTTGCTCACCTGCACGCCCATCTGCACCGTCTGCCGGGGGGCCTGACGCTCGGCACTCGCCAGCGTCACGAAATACCGCACCTTCTCCACCGCGTTCTGCCCTTCGGGCGTGCGGGAAACTTGCCGCGACAAGGCGGCGGAATACTTCTCCAGCAGGTCGCGGGCGGCAGGGTCCGCCTCGCGCGGGACGTCGAACTCCAGTTTCGCCGTCACGTTTTGTGGGTCCTGCTCGTTGAGCTCCGAAACCAGGATGCGGCCCCCTTTGGGGATCGCGTTACGGATCGCGTTGAATGCATCCGCTACGTTCGCCGCCACGCGCTGCGTCTGCACCACCTCGCGGGCCGGCAATCGGTCGGCGCTGCTGACGGTGATCTGGAAATGCACCTTGCTGTCTACGGTGTTCTCCGTGTCATTGGACCGGCTGACGACGCGCGACACCACTTCCGCCGACTTGTGCATCGCCTGCTCGATGGCGGGCAGTGCCTCGCGGGAAACAGAGACTTCGATCGTGCCCGTGGGGTTCTGCCGGTCCTGCTCGTTGAGCTGCGAGTTGACGATGCGGCCGTCCTTGGTCTTGGCCGCGTTCAGCACTTCGTTGAACGCGTCGGGGACGCTCGCCGCGGCGAGCTGGATCTGCTGCGTCTCGCGGGCGTTGAACGCCGACAGCGAGGCGACCGTCACGCTGAAGCCCCGCTTGGACTCGGTGACGTTCTGGGTGTCTCCACTCTCGGCGGTCTCGGTCTTCACGACCTCCCCCGCCGCCCGCAGCGCCGCCAGCAGCGCATCGGCCTTATCCACCGGGACGTCAAAGCGGATGGTGCCGACGGACTGATCCGGCCGCGGCTTGCTGATCTGCGACGTCAGCACGCGCCCGCCCGCCGACTGCGCCTCCTTCACGAGGTTCCGGTACGCCTCTTCCACGTTGGGCGCGACGATCGTGAGCGTCGTGATGCGGCGCGGGGCGATGTTGGCGAGGTTGTAGATCGTGAGGTTGAGCGTCACGTCCTCGCGCTTCACCTTGAGCGGGTCGGCGGCACGCGGGTCGACCGGGGCCTGGCCGTTGGAAGTCGTCTGCGAGCGCTGTCGCTCGAAGCGTGCGATGCGGCCGTCGAGTTGCTTGAGGCGGCCGATTAACGCGTCCGCCCCGTCGGGGGGAAGCTGCGCGGAGATCGTCGCCCCGTACTGCCCGGCGTCGAACTGCTTGAGCTCCGAGCCGGTGATCCGCCCCTTGGCGTCCGCGATGGCCTCACGGGCCTTGCGGTAGGCGTCCTCCACCTTCTCGGTCTCCAGCGCCATCGCAACGGTTTCGGTTTCGCTGGCAAACGCCGGGGTCTTGATGTCGCGCTCGAAGAGCGTGACGGTGAGCGTGGAGAGCGAAACCTGGTTGTCGTAAAAGCGGATTTCGCCGGTGAGCTGCTCGATCTTCTCGCGCCAGATTCCAAGCTGTTTTTCGGCTTCCAGCAGGTCCTTCACCTGGCCCTTGCCGTTCTTGACGATGTCGAGCAGGCGGTCGTACATGGCGTGCGCGGCGCGGAGGGCGCTTTCGGTATCCGTGTACTGCTTGCTGACGTCCTGCGCGCCGATGCGCTGGGTGCGAAGGTCGCCGATGCCGCGGAGCTTGAGCACGAGCGTATCCAGCCGCTCGGGCTTGACGCGGAGGACGACGCTCCCCTTCACCTTCCCGTTGGGGAGCTTGTCGGAGTTGGTGGTCGAAAGATACCCCTGCTCCTCAAGAACGATCTTGCCGATCCGCTCGACGGCGGTGTCGAAGTTGTCCACCTCGAACTCGATTTCGCCCGAGCGGATGATCTT